>JBIOHE010000001.1:0-42446 GCA_044448725.1 Sphingobacteriales bacterium
GTTATATTATTTAATACTACCGCCTTTACATTTTCAAATTTGGCAATAAGCAATTCGGGATCAGGGGCACCTGCTTTAGCCATCAATTCAACTTCCTGTATTGTTGCCTGGCTTATGGGCATCCCGAAAAAACCAAGGTTGGGTTTTAATTTGTGCGAGGCTTGATAAGCAGCCGTCCATTCCTTTTCGTCAATTGCTGTGGTGATCATTTGCAGCAATTCCGGTGTATGCTGCAGGAACATATCAATTGACTCAATGATAAACTCGTTACTGCCATCGGCAATATCATACAAAAACGAAAGATCAAGATCCTGACCAGGCAAAATATGCGACATAAATTAGGGGTTTATATGTTTCAAAAATATAACTTTTTTACGATCAAGCTATCTTTAAGTTCATTTTTGATCTGTAAAATATTTTTATTTATAACAGGATGAATTAACGCAGGCGCAATTTCAGCAAGAGGCTCCAAAGTGAACCGCCGTTTATGCAGTTCGGGATGCGGAATAACCAGGTTTGGTTCATTAATAATGGTGCCCCCGTAAAACAAAATATCAATGTCGATGGTGCGCGACCCCCATTTTTCTTCACGCAGCCTGCCCATAACATTTTCTATATTTAGTATTTTTTGAAGGATTGCAGGCGCCGGGAGGTCGGATTGCAACATGACCACCTGGTTAAGGTAATCCGGGGCATCCGTTTTTCCCCATGATTGCGATTCATACACCGACGATGCTTTTAGCACAGAAGCTATGTCGCTTTCAATGTGCGCAATGGCTTGTTTAAGGAACAAGTGCCTGTCGCCAAGGTTGCCCCCCAATAATAAAAAAACGTCAACCATGTTGTAACAAATATTATAGACAAAGCTCTTAATATTATACATGCGAATCAAGAGTCAAGAACCAAGAGCCAAGAATCAAGAAAAAAGCAGAAAGCTGTTCATTTACGGTAATGTGCTGATATATTTTCTGATTGGCGGATTTATACACTTGCGAAGCTATTTTCTTGACTCTTGGTTCTTGACTCTTGATTCGCATAAACCGTATTGAATTGCTAAGTTTGCATAGATAAAAGATTTATAACATTTAATGAAACAATTCTTCAAATTTGTCTTCGCCAGCATGGTGGGGTTTCTGCTAACAAGTGTCATTATATTCATAGTTGTTTTCCTTCTGATCGCCGCCCTGATAGCAGCCGGCAGTGAAAAAACCACTGAGGTTGAACCAAATTCAGTTCTGCAAATATCCCTGAATTACCCGGTAACCGAACGCACCCCTAATAATCCATTATCAGCCTTAGGCTTTTTAGGGCTCGACGGGGACAAATCCATCGGCCTAAACGATATACTGGCTAACATTAAAAAAGCTAAAACCGACCCCGACATTAAAGGCATTTACCTTGAAGAAAGTGACGTACCTATTGGCCAGGCAACTTCCGAAGAGATACGCAACGCATTGATCGACTTTAAAAAATCGGGGAAATTCATTGTCGCTTATTCCGAAATTTATACCCAGGGCTTTTATTACCTGGCCTCGGTAGCCGATAAGGTTTATATCAACCCAAAAGGTATTTTCCTGTTCCATGGCTTTAGCCAGGAGATCACCTTTTTGAAGGGCGCCCTTGACAAATTAGGTATCGAAGCGCAGATCATCAAGGTAGGCACCTATAAAAGCGCTGTGGAACCATTATTTCTCACCAAAATGAGCCCGGCCAACCGTTTGCAGGTTAACTCTTACCTGGGTTCGTTATATAAACAATTTTTGAGCGGCATAAGCGCCAGCCGGAATATCAACAGGGATTCCTTATTTAATTATGCAAATGAATTAAAGGTCCGCTTCCCCGAAGATGCATTAAAATATAAACTGGTTGACGGCCTGAAATATAAAGATGAGGTTTTAGCCGATCTGAAACAACGTACCGGGACTGACAAAAAGGGGGACCTTAAAAGCGTTGAATTGGGTGAATATACCAAAAGCGAGACTAAAAAGGACGATAGCAAAAAGGAATCAAAAAATCGTATTGCCATTGTTTATGCCTCGGGCGAAATTAATGGCGGCGACGGCGATGATAACAGTATAGGGTCTGAGCGGGTTTCAAAAGCCTTGCGCGAAGCCAGGCAGAATGATAACGTAAAGGCGGTAGTTTTCCGTGTAAACTCACCGGGCGGCAGTTCGCTGGCTTCGGATGTGATCTGGCGCGAGGTGATGCTGACCAAAAAAGTAAAACCTATTATTGTTTCCATGGGCGATTACGCGGCATCCGGCGGGTATTATATTTCCTGCGCGGCGGATTCTATTTTCGCCGAACCCAATACATTGACAGGCTCGATAGGCATTTTCGCTATCCTTCCCAATATGCAAAAGCTTTTTAATGATAAGCTGGGCGTTACTTTCGATGGCGTAAAAACCGGCAAATATGCCGACCTGGGTAGTGTTAGCCGGCCACTAAGTCCCGATGAAAAAGCCATACTGCAAAGCGAAGTTGACCACGGCTATGATGATTTCACAAAAGCGGTAGCCGCAGGGCGTCATAAAACACAGGCTTATATCAACAGCATTGGCCAGGGCCGCGTGTGGACCGGCGAACAAGCCATAAAAAATGGTTTGGTTGACCGCCTCGGCAATATCAGCGACGCCATAAAATCGGCTGCAAAAATGGCGAAGATCAAAAATTACAAACTGGTAGCCTACCCCGAACAAAAAAGCATATTCAACAAATTTGGCCAAAGTTTAAGCGCCGAAATGAAAATGCACTTTGTAAAATCGGAGCTTGGCGACAATTTTAAATACTACGAACAAATAAAAGGGGTAACCCAGATGATGCGTACCCCGCAGGCCAGGTTGCCTTATGATATTGTGATAAATTAAGGGTTAGATATTTTTTGATTGGAAATCCGTCCGAGAATTGTCAGACGGATTTTTTTTAATGCCCCTGGTCTAAGATATTACCTAAACCTTCTTAAATGGTTATAATTTATTGTTGGTTTAGATTGGGACAAGAAATGATACAAATCCAGGTCATCGGTGATTGTCAATATTTTTTCAGACGAAATATCTCCTATTGAGGCATCAGCCAAACCAAGTTTCAAAAATAGGCTCAGATTATTTGTCATTATTAAATGACTGGAGTTTGTGATTTCCATAAATTGCCCAACGAATTTATGAATAAAGTCAAAAAATTTATTATCCTTATTAATGCCATCGGTTAGGTTAGTAATTTCAGTTAAAATATTCGGAGTTGTATAAATTTGATTTTTGCAATACGATATGACTATTCCTAACCGCTCAAAATCATCAATATCATACTTTAGGGTCCGTTTAAAATCCTTAATCAAATTCTTATCATAAATCCCCACAAGTAATAACAACAATAAGTTTGTATCAACTACAATTCCTTCAAATTGTTGCCCGTAACCAAATTGTTTAAACGGCATTCTTATAACTGGCGTATTTTAACAGTTGACACTTCTTTCGATTCGCCGTCAATTTTAAATACTTTATACCTTCTTTGAGCTCTGCTATCACCCATAAGGCTCATTTTATTACTAAGATCGTCAAAACTCAATGTTATTAACCAACTTTTATCGTCATTAGATGGTTCTATTTCCTCAAGGGCAGGTTTCTCTTGAAAAATTGCATTAGCATACTCAAATGCAACTTGTACCGCTTCTTTAACTGGAATCATAAATAGTCTGTTTTAATAAATTTATTAATACGAAAATATCCCATCAATCGTACAGAGATTTCGTTCTGCTAAGATACTAAAGGTAATAATAAAAATAAAAATTCCGGACACTTAAAAGCCCGCGTCATTCGAATTTACATGTTTCAGATAATTCAAAATCCCCTTTCGCAAAGTTGGAACACCCGTGAGGTGAAAATAACCTCCGACAAATTCCCCCATTACCACCCGCTTTTGTATTTTTACGCCATCAATTAAAATATGGAAAACAAACCCATAGCCCGTAAGCTTCGCCTGTTATCGCAACTGATGGAGCTGCATGACGAAAACCCGTTTAAAATACGGTCGGTTGCCAATGCGGCCTTTAAGGTTGATAAGCTGCCCTACCCTGCCGCCGGTAAAACTTTTGAAGAACTGGAGAAAATTGACGGCATTGGTAAAAGCATCGCGGCAAAAATCACCGAGCTGCTGCAAACCGGCATTATAGCCGAAATGGAAACATTACTTGCCCAAACCCCTGCCGGCGTTATTGATATCATGGGTATTAAAGGTATCGGCCCTAAAAAAGTGGCCATCATCTGGCGCGAACTTGGGATCGAAAACATTGGCGAACTTTATTATGCCTGCAACGAGAACCGACTGGTTGAGGCGAAAGGTTTCGGCCTTAAAACCCAGGATGATATCCGCAAAGCTATTGAGTTCAGCATCGCCAGCAATGGTAAATTCCTGTACGCCCAAACCGAACCCGAAGCCAGAGAATTATTGCAAAAAATAAAAAATATTTTACCCGGTGGGTTGCTTGAATTTGCAGGCGAGTTCCGCAGGCGCTGCGAGATCATCAGCAAGCTGGTTATTGTAGCAGGTGTATATGATTTGTTAAATTCTACAAACACATTGGCGCAATCAGATCTGTTAGCAGATATTAAGGCTGATAAAAACCATATTTCGGGCAAACTGGCAAACGGACTGGAAACAGAAATTGTTTGCGTTGAACAAAAGGATTTTTATAAAACATTGTTTATACAAACCGGCGATGAAACCCATGTACAGGCCGTTTTGGCCCGGACAAATGGTGAATTACTACAACCTGAAATCGAGGATGCAATTTATAAAAATGCCGGTTTAGCTTTTATCCCGCCTGAATTACGCGACGGTGATGCATTTATTGAAAGGGCCGCAAACAATAGCCTCCCCGAATTAATAACTTACAACGATCTTAAAGGTAGCTTACATAACCACAGTACCTGGAGCGATGGCATAAATACCGTTGAAGAAATGGCCCTATACTGTCGCGATGTATTAAAGCTGGAATACCTGGGCATGTGCGATCATAGCAAAAGCGCCTTTTACGCAAAGGGTTTAAGTATTGAAAGCGTATTGCAGCAACAGGAGGAAATTGATCATTTGAATAAAAAACTCAACGGCTTCCATATCTTCAAAGGCATAGAATCAGATATTTTGTACGATGGCTCGCTGGATTACCCGGAGGAGATATTAAAACGTTTTGATTTCATCGTTGCATCGGTGCATTCTATTCTTAAAATGGATGAAGAAAAGGCTACTTCGCGCCTCATTAAAGCCATTGAGAACCCATACACAACTATACTCGGGCATCCGACCGGCAGGCTCTTGTTAACCAGAAAGGGGTACCCTATTAACTATAAAAAAGTAATTGACGCCTGCGCTGCAAACGAGGTAGTAATTGAGATAAATGCGAACCCGCTGCGGCTCGATCTCGACTGGCGCTGGCACCAATATGCGCTTGAAAAAGGGGTTTGGCTATCCATAAACCCGGATGCGCATCGCAGGGAAGGCTTTTTAGATATGCATTATGGTATATTAGCAGCCCGAAAAGGCGGCTTATACAAAGAAAAATGCCTGAATGCGTTATCATTGCAGGAAATTTCCTCTTTTTTTGAGAAAAAGAGGAAGTGATCAGAAGTTTGAGATTAGAGATTAGTTGAAGACGAACGGCTTGATATTAATGATCCCCAACTAATGACCAATGAACCAGTGAACAAATGAACTAATGAACTTAATAGATAAAGTACGATCCATACAAGCAGAGCAAAAAAGGCCATCGGTGCTGGTTATCGGCGATCTGATGATAGACCACTATATTTGGGGCAGTGCAACGAGGCTTTCGCCTGAGGCGCCTGTGCCTATCGTAAATGTGAAAAATGAATCGACTACCCTGGGTGGCGCCGGTAATGTTGTACAAAACCTGGTAGCACTTGGGGCCAGGGTTACTGTTGCCGGGGTAATAGGAAACGATGCCGCCGGTATTCAGCTCATTGAAATAATGGAAAGCGAAGGTGTTAAAACCAATGCTATTATAAAGGATAATTCACGTTCTACTACCGTTAAGACCCGTATTCTGGTGGGAAGTCATCAACTGGTAAGGGTTGACCGCGAAGTTACCGATGCCGTTTCGCAAGCATTAGAAGACGAACTCGTTGACAAGCTAAGCGCAAATATTGAGAATGCTGATATTGTCCTCTTATCTGATTACAACAAAGGCCTATTTGCACCGGGCCTTACCCAAAAGCTGATAAAGATCGCGAATGAACATAATAAGAAGGTAGTTATTGATCCGAAGGGGTTAAACTATGAAAAATACAAAGGCGCTTATATTATAAAACCCAACCGTAAGGAACTGGCTGAGGCCTCAAAAACCGAAAAAATAAGTAATATCGAAGATCTGCAAACTGCGGCCAAAACCATTTTCCTGCAAACGAAAACGACCTATTTAATCGTTACATTGTCGGAAGAAGGCATGGCCATTATTACAGAACAAAGCAGTACCTTGTTGCCTGTAAAAGCTACTGAAGTTTTTGACGTTACCGGCGCAGGTGACACGGTGATAGCTACGATAGCCTATTTTATAGCTTTGGGCCTGCCTGTTGATGAAGCCTGTGAACTGGCTAACCATGCCGCCGCTATTGTGATAAGGCATGTAGGCAGCGCAACCACGACAATTGATGAGATTATAAAAGATATGGACGGGTATTAGGCATTGGTCATTTTGCCTCACCTAAATCCTCTCCAAAGGAGAGGACTTGAACAGCGCTCTTTTTTAACGCCCTCTCCTTTGGAGAGGGTTGGGTGAGGCTGAACGTTGGTTCATTGACAGTTAATAAAAAAATAAATTCCGAAATTAAAATTCCGAAATACGAAATAAAAGACATGGTTATTGAAGAACTTAAAGCACATCAGGAAGTTATACAAAAAGTAATCGATGTACTTGGCAGCGATATTGAAACAGGCTGTGAACTCATCACAACTGCCATAAAAAACGGGCATAAGGTATTGCTTGCCGGGAACGGCGGCAGCGCCGCGGATGCGCAACATATCGCAGCTGAACTGAGTGGCCGTTTTGTGAAAGAGCGCAAAGCGCTTCCGGGTATAGCATTAACGGTTGATACTTCGGCATTAACTGCCATAGCCAATGATTACGGTTACGACCGGGTATTTTCGCGGCAGGTTGAGGCTTTTGCACAGCCGGGTGATTTATTTATCGGCATTTCAACCAGCGGCAACAGTCAGGGGATATTAAACGCCTTTGAAGCGGCAACAAAAATTGGATGCAAAACATTAGGCCTTTCGGGCAGGGACGGCGGCAAAATGAACGGCCTTTGCGATTTGAATATTATTGTGCCCTCGGAGGTAACTGCCAGGATACAGGAAATGCATATATTGATTGGGCATATACTTTGCAAGGCTGTTGACGATTTGTTTTAATACCACGAAACCGCCCCGAACAGACTTAGATTTGAAAACTTCGTAAGTCTTCGTAAGTCTTAAATTTCAGACCATGAGAACCGATATAGAAAAAACGCTTTTAGATAAAATACGCGACCTGCCCTTGCTTAAAAGTGTAGTTGCCGACTGGCAAAAGGAGGGTAAAAAGGTTGTTTTTACAAACGGGGTGTTTGATCTGCTCCATATCGGGCATATCACTTATCTTGCCAAAGCTTCGGAATTGGGTGATAAACTGGTAATCGGACTCAATTCTGATAGTTCAGTGAAAAGGATAAAAGGCGAAAACCGGCCTGTGAACGATCAAAATAACCGTGCAGCCTTATTGGCTGCCTTATTTTTTGTTGACGCTGTCGTGGTTTTTGAAGAGGATACCCCGCTTAACCTCATCAGCACGCTGATGCCCGATATATTGGTAAAAGGCGCAGATTATTCGGTTGAAAACATCGTTGGCGCTAAGGAAGTTATCGCCAATGGCGGAGAGGTTAAAACCATTAACTTTGTTGAGGGATACTCTTCCACATCAATTATTGAAAAGATAAGGAAGCAGACTTCCTAAAAATAAAATCAGCCAATGAAGATACTGGTGATCCGCTTTAGCTCGATGGGCGATATTATATACACCACACCCGTGGTACGCTGCCTGAAAAAGCAATTACCCGGCGCCGAAGTCCATTTTTTAACCAAACCTGCTTTTAAATATATCTACGACAACAATCCTTATGTCGATAAATTGCTGTTGCTAAAGCCTGCCCTTTCTGAAACAATCAAGGAATTAAAAGCGGAGCACTATGATTATATCATCGACCTGCATAACAATTTACGTACTACGCTGATCAAATTAAATGTCCGCGCGAAATCATCCACCTATAAAAAACAGCGCATACAAAAATGGCTTAGTTTAAAATTTAAGTTAAAACTGGTGCCGCCTGTCCATCTGGTTGACCGGTATATGGAAACCGTCAGGTTTTTAGGTGTAAAAAACGATGAGCAACCGATCGACTACTATATTAAAACCGATCATCAGTTAAACAAGTTGTTACCGCCATCACATCAGGCCAGTTATATTGTTTTTATTATCGGCGCCACGCATTTTACCAAGCGGATGCCTAATGAAAAGATCATAAGTATTTGCAATGGCCTGAATCAGCCTGTGGTTTTACTTGGCGGTAACGATGTAAAAGCCAACGCAGAGGAAATTGCTTCAAAAACTACCAATGTTTATAATGCCTGCGGCATAACCACACTGGATGAATCGGTTTTCCTGGTATCAAAAGCAAAAAGTATAATCGGATTCGATACCGGCCTTACCCATATCGCCGAAGCTTTTGATAAACCCATTGCATCTATCTGGGGCGGTACGGTGCCTGAATTATTGGGCGTGCAGCCTTATAAAGTAAAAGAAGTATTGGTAGCGGGTATTGATCTTCCCTGCCGGCCCTGTTCAAAATTCGGCCTGGAAAAATGCCCCCTGGGACATTTTAAATGCATGAACGATATGCCAAAAGGGCCCATTATTGATTTTACAAATAATACGGCTGATTTACCGGCAGATAAAAGTTAGTTCTGCAAAACTAATGTGTGTTCGCCGGCGTTAAAACTATGGTAATTTTATGTTAATAACATTTTTAATTAAAAGACGGTTTATTACGCCTCTTTTTTTATTTTAGCTTCAATGAAACAATTGCTACTGATCCGGCATGCCAAAGCAGAAAAAGAAACTGCTGTCAAAGATATTGACAGGCCTTTAAAATATATCGGCATTCAGGATGCAGCTTTTATGGCTGAAAAGTTAAAGGATAAAGGGCATATCCCGCAGATGATAGTAACCAGCCCGGCATTACGTACAAAAACCACCGCTGAAATCTTTGCAGACCACCTCGGGCTGCCTGATCCAGGTACAAATAAGAAAATATACGAAGCCAATCAGCAAACCTTGCTGCGTGTTATTAATCAATTGCCCGGGGAAAATGACTTTGTTGCATTGGTTGGACACAATCCCGGCATAGCACAGATACTTTATTATTTAACCGGCGAAGCCCGCGAGGTACATACCAGCACCGTAGCACTCATTGAATTTGAAACCGATGACTGGGCCTCGGTTAGCAGAGATACCGGGAAATTGGTTTACTACAGCTGGCCTAATGGGTAGGTGAAAGGTGAAAGGTGAAACGAAACCAATGAACCAATGAACCAATGAACCAATGAACCAATGAACTAATGAACTAATGAACTAATGAACTAATGAACTAATGAACTAATGAACCAGCGAATAGGTTTTCCCCGGCAAGGAACGTATATACCCCTGCATTTCAAGGTTAAGGAGGTTCATCGCTAATTTACTTGTGGGCATATTGGTTTTAATGGTGAGGTCATCAATAGCCAATGGGATTTTGTGCTGCTGTAAAATTTCAAAAATCAGCCTTTCATCTGACGAAAGATCAAATGGCAATATAAATTGTTCGATGACCTGTTTAGAACTGCCTGGTTTTTCCCATCCCAAAATATAAGCCAGGTCGGCAGCGGAGGTAAGCAAAGCGGCTTTATTATTTCGGATCAGAAAATTGCAGCCTTCCGAATATTCATCCCCTATTCTGCCGGGAAAGGCAAAAACATCGCGGTTGTAGGAGTTTGCAATTTCGGCTGTGATAAGGGCGCCGCCTTTAATACTGGCTTCCACCACTATAGTAGCATCCGCAATCCCTGCCACTATACGGTTACGTTGCGGAAAGTTTTCCCTGTCGGGGACAGTGCCCGAAGGGTATTCGGACAATAAACCACCATTCTCCAGCATTTTTTCGGCGGTCGGGCGGTTCTGAGCAGGGTACATCCTGTCGAGCCCATGACCTAATACGCCCAATGTAGGCACATTTAGTTTTACACATTCTTTGTGGGCGGCAACATCAATTCCCAAAGCGAGGCCGCTAACAATCAAAACATTGTAAGGCTGCAATTCTTCCAGTAATTGCCGGCACAAATGTTTGCCGTATTCCGTGGCATTGCGGGTACCCACAATGCTGATAATATGCTGCGAATTTAAATCAGCATTCCCTTTATTATAGAGAAGAACCGGCGAATCGTTACAGTTTTTTAAACGTTTGGGATATTTGCTGTCAGTATAAAAAATAAGGTCGATATGATGTTTTTCAACAAACCTCAACTCTTCTTCTGCCCTTTTCAGTGCGGTGCCCATATCCATTTGTTCAACGGTTTTTTCGCCAATGCCGGGTACCTTCATCCATTTGGCCTTTGGCGCCTTAAACACTTCTTCGGCATCGCCAAAATAGCTAACCATTGATTTGGCTAACATGGGACCAATATTTTTTATAAAAGTTAAAGCTACCTGGTGAAGTTGTGACATAGTTTTGATGTGTCCCGCACGTGCGGGATGCAAATATGCAGATGTGCAGATAAATGTGCAAATGAAATGTGCGGATATAAAAAAAACTATAAAAATAGTTTGCAAACTATAAAAATAGTTATACCTTTACTGAACTATAAAAATAGTTTGCTATGCAGATAAAAGAATTGACAAAAGCCGAAGAGCAGGTAATGCAGATATTATGGACCCTGGACGAAGCCATAGTTAAAGACATTATCGGGAGGATGCCCGATCCCAAACCTGCCTACAATACTGTATCAACGGTGGTAAGGGTGTTAGAGGGCAAAGGGTTTATAGACCATAAAGCTTATGGTAACTCACATGTTTACTTCCCGGTGGTGCTGGAAAAGGAATACAAAAAATTCACGTTTGATAAAATGATGAAAAACTATTTCAGCGACTCTTATCAAAGCCTTGTATCATTTATTGCCGATGAAAAAAAACTCGACATAAACGAACTGGATGAATTAACCCAATTAATTGATCAACTTAAAAACAAAAAATCATGAACTGGCTACACTACCTGCTTGAGGCTAATTTATACCTGGCTATATTTTACGGCTGTTATTGTTTGTTTTTAATAAGGGAAACTCATTATACGCTTAACCGTTTTTACTTGCTGTTCAGCTGTGTTGCGTCATTACTGTTGCCGCTGATACAGGTCGGCATTTTGAAACCGGCTGAAAGAGCGGTCCAAAACACCGTAGTAATAGTCCCGACCACTATCCATTCCCAGGCCGTGCCTGCTAAAATCGTTGCAGAAACCGCCCATTTTAATCTGGTGGATAGCTTGGTTTATATCTACCTGCTTGGGTTTGCAGTTTTACTCCTGATGCTTGCTTTTAAACTTTACCAACTTATAAAACTAACCCGAACAAATTCAGCTGTTAACAAGGATGATTATAAACTCATCTATATCCCCGGATCAAACACTGCATTTTCATTTTTAAACTACCTTTTTATAGGCACAAAAGCGAGCGGAGTTGATACTATTATCAGGCATGAGCTGGTGCATATCCGTCAAAAGCATTCATTTGACATCCTCCTGTTAGAAGTATTTAAAGTGATCAACTGGTTTAACCCATTAGTTTATCTGCTGCAAAACAGCCTTAAAACAGTGCATGAATACATAGCCGATGAAAAAACAGCTACGGGCGAAACAGACGCCATCAGCTACTCTACCTTTTTGGTTAATAACGCCTATGGCATAGGCGGTTCATCTATCACGCATTCATTTTTCAATTATAACCTCTTAAAAAAAAGAATCATTATGCTGAACCAAAAACGATCGGGGAAATTAGCCAGGCTAAAATACCTTCTTGCCCTGCCTGTTTGCGCCGGGCTGCTCTGCCTCTCTACACGCACATTCAGTAAAACCTATGCATTGATAGACCTGATGCCCGGAAAAACTGACACCCCTTTTATTGCTCCACCGCCACCCCCTAAACCGCCATCTATGAAACATCCGGTAATGTTTCGGACACCATCGCCATTAGGCTCAATAACAAAAAAAGGCTACAGATATGCAGAATCAGGTTACCTGGTTGATGGCAAAAGCTATTTCAGGGTGACTGTACAGGAATCAAAAAATGTGCAAAAGGAGTATTGGAAAAATAAAGTAAGCCCTGCCGAAGTAAAAATGCTGCGTGAAAAATATGGTTATACTTTCCCAACAATGGATATATTTCCAAAACTTCCACCGCCCCCGCCTCAAAATCCTAAAATAACTAACGTGGCACTTCCGCCGCCGCCGCCGATGGAACCGCATAAGCGTTTAACCAACGCATTTACAGCACTGGATAAATACATTGCTAAATATACAAGGTACCCCGCAGTTGCCCGTGAAAACAAAGTAATGGGTAGTGTTATTGCACAATTTAATTTAAACACCGATCATAAAATAACAAATGTTACACTTATTAATGGAATTGGAAACCGCTGCGATGAAGAGGCAATAAGGGTATTGAATGAATTTAACGACCCCATTGATACAAAGCCCGGTACCTATAAAGTGGCCGTAACTTTTATCATAGATGGCATGGAAGCGCCTAAACCTGCCAGCGAAGCGTTAAGAAACGACCCTTTATTTATTGGCGAAGTTGTGATAGAATGTTATAGAAGTTTAAAATAATTGGGTAAAATTATCGGTGACAATCAGTGAAATCACCCTCTATAATCGGTGAAATCACCCCTTAACATAAATCACCTGCTTGGTTTCAAAAAACTCCTCCTCAAAGTAATCTTTGAGATGATATTGCTGAACGGTTAAACCCGATTCGGCAATTTCTTGTGTCAGGTCACCCCCTTTTAAATACAGTATCCCGTTAGGCAAAGTATTTTTAGACACCTTGTTAAACTTACCCTTCACCCATGGATAAAATTCCTTTAACCGGGTTACCGCCCTTGATACTACAAAATCAAACTTTTCATTGATCTCTTCGGCCCTGGCGTGACTGGCCTTTACATTTTTTAAACCTAAAGCCTTCGCTACTTCCTGTACAACTTTTATTTTTTTTCCGATGGAATCAACGAGGCAAAACTGAGTTTCGGGAAATAATATAGCCAATGGGATCCCGGGAAAACCGCCGCCGGTGCCTACGTCCAGCACTTTTTCACCGGGTAAAAAGGAAATTACTTTTGCTATACCGAGGGAATGCAGGATATGCCGCTCATAAATCTGCTCAATATCCTTACGGGATATCACATTGATCTGGCTGTTCCAGAAGTTATACAATTCGGGCAAGCGATTAAATTGCTCAAGCTGCTGCGCGGTAATGGATGGAAAATATTTTACAAGCAGATCAGATGTCATCCCTGTTAAAGCGGTTGATAATATTACCAAGCAGGTAGCGTGCCCTGAATAATTGCGCCTTAACCGTACCTAAGGGTAAATCAAGTTGCTGGGCTATCTCTTCGTAAGATAGTTCATCAAAATAGCGCAAAGTGATGAGGTTACGGTAACGCGGGGGCAAACTTTCAATCAGCAGTTTAAGCTCATGGGTCTGCTGTTTCTTAATGGATGTTTCTTCGGGGTTCAGCACATCTGCTTTTATTTGCAGCTGTCTTTCCTCCCCGTCCTCATCCATCATCCCGTGTATAGAAGTTGTGTTTAGCTTTTTTTTCCGGATAAAATCGATACAATTGTTTGTAGCCACCCTGAAAAGCCAGGTGCTGAATGCATATTCGGGCTGGTATTTCTCCAGTTTCTCAAATGCTTTGGCAAAGGTCTCAACGGTAAGGTCCATTGCGTCTTCTTTGTTATTCACCATTTTCAGCACCATAAAATAAATGGAATCTTTGTACCTGTGCATCAGGTCGGCATAAGCTTTTTGATCTCCCTGGCGGGCCCTAACGACGAGGTGAAAATCGTTTTTGGCATTTTCGGTAAAATTCGAGTTTATTTCCATTTAGTAGTTTTTATAAAGGCGCCAATTAGTCCAAAAGTATTTAAATAAATATAATAAACCATATCAAATATTGGCAAATACCACAGCAAATCCTTACCGTCAAGACGCCTGAACGGTTTACGATAGATGATTATTTGAAAAATCAATCTAAACATAAACAAACCTGCGGCTAACAAAGGTTCAAAGTTGAAAAATAGGCATAATGTTAATAAAAAGTAGAACAGGAAACCACTCAAAGCATCAATACTGAGCATTCGCCTGTGCCTGGCCTTGTATATACTGCCAACGCCAAAGTGGCGTTTTTTCTGGCGGTACCAACTGCTCAGCGAAGTTTTGGCATTGCTATAAGTAAAGGCATCGGGATGTATTTCTATCGCCGTATTTTCAGGCGTAGCATTTTGGTTTACAAACAAATCATCGTCGCCTGATAATACATGCATGTGCGCCGCAAACCCCTTTGAGCTAAAAAATAAAGATTTCGTATAGGCCATATTACGACCGATCCCCATATAGGCATCTCCGTTTAATGCCGCCGAAAGATAATTAATGGCAGTTTTTATCGTTTCGAAGCGGATAAATGGGTTCAGATAGTTATTTGTCCGTTTGTATGGCGAGTAGCCCAAAACGATTTGTACCTGCCCTCTAAAATTTGCAGCCATCCGGGTGATCCAGTCATCAGATGCCGGTTTACAATCAGCGTCGGTAAATAAAAGGTGTTCGTATTTTGCAGCCTTTATGCCGAGGGTAACGGCAAATTTTTTGCCGGTTTTAAACCGGGGATGTTCCGTTATGGTAACAACTTTTAAATCAGGGTAGCTTTCCTTTAGTTCTTCTAAAACCGTTTCTGACGAATCGAAGGAACAATC
The DNA here is from genome assembly GCA_044448725.1 of Sphingobacteriales bacterium. Classification (GTDB taxonomy): domain Bacteria; phylum Bacteroidota; class Bacteroidia; order Sphingobacteriales; family Sphingobacteriaceae; genus Mucilaginibacter. The sequence goes on from JBIOHE010000001.1 coordinate 15,096, forward strand.
GTTGATCACCACTACTTCAAAAACAGGATAGTTCTGCTGCAAAATTGAAGGCAGATATTCTTTTAAGTTTTGTGCCTCGTTGCGGGCGCTGATGATTACCGATATGGGAATGATGCATTGAGGCAGCTTATCTTCAGGCTGATAGCCCGAAATACTTTTTTGGTTGCTTACAAGAAAATATAATTGAATGATGAAACAAAACTGAAATAAAATGAATAGTGCCTCTTGTAAATACGTTTCCAAAACCTGGTATTAATAAAGCTGCAAATTTGTGGAATTTAGTTGAAATTGTTGTAATTAGTTGTAATTAGTTCTTTGGGTTGTAATTGGTTATAATGGGTATAATGGTTCGTTCCAATTCCCGGATTACCGTAGGGGCTACCCTTGTGGTCGCCCCTATTGCTATTGGCGCTTTCCTTGTCAAAATTTCTGCCGCTGCTTCATTTCGGGCGACCACAAGCGCCGCCCCTACCATGTTCAAATGATTGGCATCATAACAAACAGACATAACTCAATATTGATATCTCGAAAAACCGGCAATATCTAAAACAAAAGTTTGCACTTTAACACAAATAATTTATATTTGCCCTACCTCAAAGTAAAATTCAACTTTAGCCTCTGATTCCCTGTCTAAACGGGAAAAATGTCTGTGCTAATTTTAAACAGTCAATAATTTTATAACATTTTCATAGCCAATAAAACTATGCCCGATAAATTTGATTATAATTCAACCAGGAACAAACTTATCCTGTCTGAATATGGCCGTAACGTACAAAATATGGTTAAATATATTGTAGAGCTGCCAACAAAAGAAGAACGTAACCGTTATGCCCAGGTGGTGATAGACCTGATGGGATTTTTAAATCCCCACCTGCGCGATGTAGCCGATTTTAAGCATAAGTTATGGGACCACCTGCATATTATCTCCGATTTTAAGATAGATGTGGATTCACCCTACCCCAAGCCTTCGCCGGATGCAATCCATCTTAAACCCGAGCCGTTAAAATACCCGCATCAGCGTATTAAATATAAACATTACGGCAAAACAATCGAAATGATGATCGAAAAGGCCAAAAGCATTGATGAACCTGAACGAAAAAGGCACATGGTGCAGGCCGTAGCCAATTTTATGAAGATGGCGTATGTGCAATGGAACAAGGATTCGGTAACAGATGAAATGATATTATCTGACCTGTATGCCATGTCAGGCGGCCAGTTAAAGCTGGAAGAAAACATCAACCTTAACCGGGTGGAATACCGTCCGATTGCGCATACCAACAACAATCAAAACAACCGCGGGCGCACCAATAATAACAATCAGAACAACCGCGGGCGTACCAATAACAACAACAACCCGCGTAATAACAACAATCAAAACCGCAACCGTAACCAGGGCGGGGCGAAAAAATATTGAAGCAAGTCAATGGTCGATGGTCCATAGACCATGGTATCTATATGATAAAGAAGGAGTACCCTCCTGTCAATATTTACACTAAAAACTATGGACTATGGACTATCGTCTATGGACAAAAAACCATGAACTAAAATGAACGCATTTGTAATAAACGGCGGCAAACCGCTTAAAGGCGAAATTGTGCCGCAGGGTGCAAAAAACGAAGCATTACAGGTTATTTCGGCCGTGCTGTTAACTGCGGAAAAAGTAACCATCAGCAATATACCCGACATAAAGGACGTAAATAAACTGATAGGCTTGCTTGGCGACATGGGCGTTACCATTGAGCGCCTGGCGCCGGATACTTACAGTTTTGAAGCGAAAAACATCGACCTTGATTTTTTCCTGTCGGATGAGTTTAAAGAACAGGGCGGTGGTCTCCGCGGATCAATCATGATCGTGGGGCCTTTACTGGCCCGTTTTGGCAAGGCATCCATTCCAAAACCGGGTGGTGATAAAATTGGCCGCCGCAGGCTGGACACCCATTTCCTGGGTTTTGAAAAACTTGGCGCCCGGTTTGACTATGATCCTTCCAATGGTTTTTTTAATGTAGATGCCTCAAATTTAAAGGGCACTTACATTTTATTAGACGAAGCATCGGTTACCGGTACAGCCAATATAGTTATGGCGGCTGTTTTGGCTAAAGGAACTACAACCTTATACAATGCTGCCTGTGAGCCCTATTTACAGCAATTGTGTAAAATGCTAAACCGTATGGGCGCAAAGATCAGCGGCGTTGGCTCAAACCTGCTAACTGTTGAAGGCGTTGCAAGCCTTGGGGGCACCGAACACCGTCTGCTGCCGGATATGATCGAGATCGGATCATTCATTGGCTTAGCAGCCATGACGGCATCTGAAATTACTATTAAAGATGTACATTATCAGGAGTTGGGCATGATCCCCGATGTGTTCAGACGTTTAGGTATTCAATTTGAATTGAGGGGTGACGATATTTATATCCCATCGCAGGAACATTATGAAATAGAGACTTTTATCGACGGCTCCATCATGACCATTGCCGACGCGCCCTGGCCCGGCTTTACCCCCGACCTGCTGAGCATTTGCCTGGTAGTTGCCACGCAAGCCAAGGGTTCGGTACTCATTCACCAGAAAATGTTTGAGAGCCGCCTGTTTTTTGTTGATAAATTGCTGGATATGGGCGCCCAGATTATTTTATGCGACCCGCACCGGGCAACAGTTATCGGCCTTGATAAACAGGTGCAGTTACGCGGCATCTCCATGACCTCACCCGATATACGCGCCGGGGTATCACTGCTTATCGCCGCCCTGTCGGCAAAAGGCAAATCAACCATCTACAATATCGAGCAGATAGAACGCGGCTACCAGCATATCGATCAGCGCCTGATCGCATTAGGGGCAGATATTACGAGGATATGAGGAAAAGCTGAAAGCCGAAGGCTAAAAGCAGAAAGCAGAACAAAGGGGCTGAAAGTCTGCGACTTGAAAATGAAAATTTCTTAAGATTTTCGTTTATAAAAAGCTTTCTGCTTTGGTCTTTAAGCTTTCAGCTCAAAATACTATCTTTATCGCAAACCTCATTATACAATGCCCTACCAAAACAGGAGATCGACATACGCCAGTTTTATACTGCTATTTGTATTGATCAAAATAGGCTTAAACCTATTGGCGATGCCGCATTTTGGCTTTCACCGCGACGAGTTTTTGCACCTGGTACTTGCCGATCATCTGGATTGGGGCTATAAGGAGGTGCCGCCGTTTATTGCTTTACTGGCAAAAATAACAATTTCTGTTTTTGGGAATTCGGTTTTTGCAGCGCGCATTTTCCCTACTATTTGCAGTGGCCTTATCATCTGGTTTACCGGTTTAATAACGGTTGAACTGGGTGGTAAAAAATTCGCTATTTCCCTCGCCTGCCTGGCGCTGATATTTTCACCGGCTTTTGCGGCAAGCGGCTACCTTTTTCAGCCGGTAGTATTCGACCAGCTTTGGTGGGTAATGGCGGTTTGGCTGCTTACAAAATACAGCAATACCTCATCAATTAAATATTTGTACTGGCTCGGCGTAGTAGTTGGTTTGGGTATGCTAACCAAATACTCCATGTCGTTTTTCGCATTTTCGCTGCTATTTGGCCTCGCCATCAGCAAACAACGCAAAATGCTGCTCAACCGGCATATCATTGGCGCTGCAATAATAGCCATCATTATTTTTTTACCCAACCTGGTATGGCAGATCAACCACCATTTGCCGGTAATTACACACATGAGAAACCTGCGGAAATATCAGCTGGATTATATTAAACCATCTGATTTTATCAAACAGGAACTAATGGTGAACGGACTCGCTTTACTGGTATGGCTTACCGGTTTTATATTTTTACTATTCTCAACAAGGCTCCATAAGTTCCAGTTTATTGCTATTGCATTTGTTTTAATTTTTACCTTTTTGCTGGTGATGAACGGCAAAAGCTATTATCTGTTCGGCGCATTCCCAATGCTGTTTGCTGCAGGCGGCTTTGGATTTGAGCGATGGCTAAAAGCAAGCGGGAACGCATTGCGTGCTGTTGTGATAATGATATTTACCCTCCCAAACCTGATTCTGTTTCCGATGGTTTTACCCATTTTACCCTTAAACCAAACGCTTGCTTTTTTCAGGTTCGCGCGTCAAAACCTTTCGTTTTCAAAATTTATTGTAACCTGGGAGGATCAAAAAGTTCACCAAACCACGCAGGACTACGCCGACATGCTGGGGTGGGATGAGATGACAGCCAAAGTAGCTAAAGCCTATCAAAGCCTTACACCCGAACAACAAAAGCATACGCAAATTTTTGCCGATAATTACGGGGAAGCAGGCGCCATACATCTTTTGGGTAAACAATATCATTTGCCCGAGGTAATATCGCTCAACAGCAGTTTTACCTTGTGGGCGCCTGATAACCTCAACGGCCAGTACATTATTTATGTGGACGACCAGGGCGGCGGCAATATAGATACTTTTAAATCGTGCCTGGAAAGTTACCGCAAAGTTGGCGAAGTGGAGAACCCTCTTGCAAGGGAAAAAGGAACCGCTGTTTTTATTTTAGTACATCCTGGTCCGGCTTTAAATGACCGGTACAGGAAAGAACTGGCGGTAAAAAGGCTGGAATAAATTGATTTGAAAATTTGATGATTTAAAAATTTGAAAATTGTTGCTGAGCTTTAGTGGAAAATCATTACCAACAAATCCAGTTTTACCGGGTTATTGATAGAATTAAAAATTGCTTATTATTTATGCGGGGCTTAAAAACAATCATCTTTCTATTCATTTCCAACACCTTTATGACCTTTGCCTGGTACGGGCATCTAAAATTCAAAGATTATGACTGGGGCAAAAACCTGGGGCTCTTCGCTATTATTTTGATCAGCTGGGGACTGGCATTTTTTGAATATACCTTCCAGGTGCCGGCTAACCGGGCTGGTTTTAAAGGCGATGGCGGTCCTTTTTCATTAGTTCAGCTAAAAACCATTCAGGAAGCCATTACTTTAACGGTATTTATGCTGTTCACCATTGTTTTCTTTAAATCCGAAAAACTGGCCTGGAACCACCTCGTTGGTTTCGGATTGATTGTACTGGCCGTGTTTGTGATATTTAAGAAATGGTGACGATGCTATGCACCAGTTCAAATAAATGAAAACCATAGGGTTCAATAACTAAATATTCCTGGTCCGGGCCAACAAGAAACTCCTGTTGCGAATAGTGGTCAAAAAGCTTTGTATTAATACCGGCATGTTCTTTAAATGCCAGCCAGGTTAAATAAGATGGTTTATCGCTAAAATTAAACACGCAAATCAATTTATCATCGCCATAAGTTCTTACATAAGCCGCAACGTGAATATTAAAAGGCGCCAACCAGCTAAGATTTTTCAGGTCGCTTACAACCGCTAATTTTTTTCGGGTGCTGATTAGTTTAGCCGTGGCGGCAAAAACCCTTTGCTCTATAGTCCCCGGCTCATTAATTTTTTTATTTTTTTCCCAGTCAATAACAGGCCTGTGCATCCAGCGGTTATCATAACTTTTACCGGGGTCGTCCAGGTACGAATAATCATTACAATAGCCAAGTTCATCGCCATAAAACAGCATCGGCACACCGCCAATAAAAAAGCTATGGGCCTGCATCAGCAAAATTTTACGTATTGCCAGATCAACCGCATCCTGATCGTTCGCATTTATTGCCTTTTCAAGCCCGCATAAGGAGGCCAGCGACCCGCTGATCCGTGCATCGCCGGTTTTGGGGTTGGACGAAAACAAAGCGCCCTTCGATGGGCTCCCGGGGAAACTTCCCTCATAAAATTCTTTTAAAAACTTACGGTGCTGATAAGGGTCAAACCCGGCAGACCGGATTGTATGGTCATCATAAGCTAATCCGATATCATCATGGCACCTGGTATAAGTGATCCACGAAGTGCCGAATGGTTTCCGCAGCAGGCCAGGCTGCGCGGAGAGCATTACGCGGGTATCGCCCGTAGCCAACATATCCCATTGCAGCGCCATTTGTGTGGCGTTATAGGCAAAATCACATTCCCTGGCCTGGTATTGCCCTGTGCCGAAGTATTTCATTATCTCGTCCGGGCTAACTATGGCTTCTCCTAAAATAGCCATCCCCGGTGTTGCAGCAATTACGCACTGTTTAATTAAGCGGAGTAAAGTGTGGGCCTGGGGGAGGTTCTGACAGTTTGTTCCTAATTGTTTCCAGATAAAAGCGGGGGCATCTATCCGTAAAATATCCACACCAATATTGGCGTAAAAGAAAATATTATCCAGCATATCAACAAGCACCGATGGATTTGTATAATTCAAATCCCACTGGTAATTATGAAATACTGTCATTACCCATTTATTGCATTCGGGCACGTAGGTGAAGTTTCCGGGCGAGCTTTCAGGGAATATCTCCGGCATCGACCTTTCATATTCCGAGGGAACAGACTGGTCGTTAAACATGTAGAAATAATCCTGGTATTTTGGATCGCCCTGTTTAGCCATCAAAGCCCATTCGTGCTGATGCGAAGTATGGTTCAGCACTATATCCACCATCAGGTACATACCGGCTGCATCCATTTTTTTTTGTACCGACTGTAGATCTTTCAGCGTCCCAAAGCGTTTATCTACTTTTCTGAAATCAGAAACAGCATAACCGCCATCGCTTTCTCCGGCGGGGCTTTCAAAAACAGGCAACAGGTGCAACAGGTTTACGCCCAGTTTTTCGAAATGTTCGAGCTTATTGCCCAGGTTTTTTATATCGCCGCAAAAACGGTCGACATATAAACTCATCCCTGTAATTTCATTGCTTAAAAACCAATTCCCCTTATTTGCTTTTTCTTCGTCCTTGTTTTTTAAAACAGCCGAACGTGTTTTATAAGCTTGTATAACAACCAGAATTAACCGGCTAAAAGAATCAGCTCCGGCAGGATGACCGGCATAAATTTCATTGTACAAATCAAAGATAGCATCAGCATTAGCGATCATGCGCACATAAAAGCCGTTATCAGCACCTGCTATATCTATATTGTTTTTTTGCAGGATAGTATTAACTTCCTGATGTAATGAAGGACTATACACGTTAAAAGGTTATTATTTAGGAAAATGCTTATTAATATTTAATTATCAATGATTTTTTACTCAAATTATCTTTTTCACTAATGCCCGGCACCCGCAGGGACCAGCACCTCTTCTGTCACGGTATCTTTCTTAATGCGTGTAGTTGCCAGTGCTGCAATTAACAAAAGCACACCGGCAAAGCTTATAGCATTTGTAGGGTTACCGCCAAGGAAGTGCTTAAACACAAAACCAAAGCTGAGGGTTTGCAATATCATAGGTACCACAATCATCATATTGATGATACCCATATAAACGCCATACCTTTCTTTTGGTATATTACCAACAACCATTATATAAGGTACACCCATCATACTTGCCCAGGCTATCCCAAAACCAACCATGGGCGCGAATAAAAGCATCTTATCAGTAATATGAACAAAAACAAGCAAGCCTATCCCGGCCATAGCAAGGCAGGCGATATGCACATATTTTGCGCTGAATTTACGCGCCAGCCATACCAGGCCAAAAGCCGAAGTAAATGTAACAATATTGTAAAAGCCATTTACTTTACCGGCCCAAACTACAGCCTGCTCATACAATTCTTTATTGCCGTCGGGCGTGGTGTGGAAAACTGATTGGGCAATGCTTAAGGATACAAACTGCCAGTAACAAAACATGGCGTACCACTGAAACAGGTAAACCAGGGCCAGCTTCCACATAATGCCAGGCATATCAGCTATGGCCGAAACTATCTCTTTTAAAGGTTCCAGAAATCCCCTTTTCCTGGCCCGCAGGTCAGTAAGTTCCTGATCTGTTGGCGGGATTTCAGGCGTGGTCAACACCGACCATACCACCGATACGATAGAACAGACAGCGCCTACAAAAAATGACCCAAAAACCCAGTACGGAATACCTGATTGCCCGTCGGCGGTTTTGGTTTCCCCCGAAATAATATTCTTAAAAAATCCAAGCGAAAGATTAGCAAGCGTAATACCCAGACCGGTAAAAAAGCTTTGCGTTAAAAACCCCAATGCCCTTTGTTTCTCCGGCAATTTATCGGCAATAAAAGCGCGGTAAGGTTCCATTGCTGTATTGTTGGCTGCATCCAGTATCCATAACAGGCCGGCAGCCATCCATAAAGCGCGGCTAAAGGGAAAAGAGAACAGGCACAGACTGCAAAAAACAGCCCCCATTAAAAAATAGGGTTTCCTCCTCCCCCACCTTGGATGCCATGTTTTGTCGCTTAGTGCGCCGATTAGAGGTTGTATGAGAAGTCCGGTCATCGGGCCTGCCAGATTTAAAAGCGGCAATTGTTCGGGCCGGGCATGTAAAAAGGTATATAAAGGGTTTATAGCGGTTTGCTGTAAACCGAAGCTATACTGAATGCCGAAAAATCCGACATTCATGTTTATAATTTGCCAAAAACTTAGCTTTGGTTTTAAAAATGCCATAAAAAAACAATAAAGTTTGTATTAATACTCAATAGGTTTAAAACAAAGGGAAGTGTAATAATACAATTTGGATTTGATAAACAGGCAACTTTTTCAAAACCGCCATCCTTTTCCTTAAAAAATCGTAATTTTAAGGCGTCGCAACATACCCCGGTAACGGTATGGTAAACAGTAAATAATAGTACATGAGCAGCATCCATCATAAAGATATCGGAACAAAACAAAAGGCGCTGGCCATTAACCTGGACCCTAAAATTTACGGCTCATTCGCCGAAATTGGCGCCGGTCAGGATGTGGCCGCTAACTTTTTTAAGGCTGGCGCTTCATCCGGCACTATAGCTAAAACCATGTCGGCTTATGATATGACCTTTTCCGATGCTATTTATGGCGTGCAACAGGTACGCCGTTATGTTAGTGAAAACAGGCTCATATCCATGCTCGAACATGAGTACGGGTTGCTGATGGAGCGTCTGGCTGAACAGCGCGGCGATTCAACCACTTTTTTTGCTTTTGCCGATACCGTCTCTGCACTTAATTATCAAAAAACAAATGACGGGCATGGGTGGATGGGCGTGCGCTACCAGCTGGAACCAAACGGCGCTTTTAATGACGTGGTGCTTCATGTGAAATTATTGGATTACGATAATAATATGCAGCAGCAGGCAGTCGGCGTACTTGGTGTGAACCTGATTTATGCCTGCTTTTATTATCATCAGAGTCCGCCGCTGTTTTTACAGTCCCTGATGGACGACCTGTCGAGCGACCGTATTCAAATTGACATGATCCGCTTTGAAGGGCCAAACTTTACCAAGGTGGACAACCGCCTGATGAGTTTGCACCTTGTAAAATACGGATTTTCGGACGCAGCTGTTTTCGGGCCCGACGGCAAAAACCAGCAACCTTCCGAAGTATTGTATAAAAAGCATATCCTTGTGATCCGCGGGCGTTTCCGGCCTATTATTAATGTGCACCTGGATATGCTTAACAATGGCGTAAAACAATTTATGCAGGAGCCTGATGTGGATAAGGCCAACGTTATAGTTATTACCGAGCTTACCCTGCAGGCCCTGAAAGAAAAGGACGCCCAGGAAAACGCCGAAATTGATGAAAAAGATTTCCTCGACCGTGTGGATATTCTTTGTTCACTCGGGCAAACCGTGCTAATCTCGAATTTCCATGAGTATTATAAACTGGTGGCTTACCTGTCGAAGATCACCAAATTAAAACTGGGCGTGGTTGTCGGCTATCCCAACCTGGAGTATATTTTTTCGGAAGAACATTACCACGAATTACCCGGCGGCATCCTGGAGTCGTTCGCTACGCTGTTCAGCCGCAAAGTGAAGCTGTTTATATACCCAACGTTGCGCGATGGGGTGATACTGAACTGCCTTAAATTTTACCCGCCCCCCCACCTGATCGACCTGTACCGTTACCTGATTGCGAATAACAAAATAGAAGACATCAGGCATTATAACGAAAACAACCTGAGTGTGCAAACCAATAAAGTACTGGAACTTATAAAACAAGGCGCCGAAGGCTGGGAACAATATGTACCCGCCGAAGTAGCCGCCATGATAAAAGACCGTTGTTTGTTTGGGTATGCCTGCGAGGTGGATGCGGCTAAGGAAGCTACCGGCTCCAATGAGGATGAGAGTATTTTAGACAGGGTTTAAAAACCGTCTGTTCAAGCATCTCATTTGAACACGTAAAATTTTGAGCCTCCACGCTCAGGTTGGGGATTAAAATTTATAATTTGTTTGAAGTTAATTTTGCTATATATTTGTGAATATGCAAGTTTCAGAGATACAATTATTTCAAATATTAAAGGGTAAGATTGGGGAAAAGGAAGCCCAAACGCTGGTTGAATATGTTGAGACCAAAATCGAAAAGGAATTTGACACCAAAAGAGACGTATTGGCTACTAAAGAAGATTTAGCAAGAGAAGTAGGTAATACCAAGTCTGAAATCATTAAATGGATGTTTATTTTTTGGGTAGGCCAACTGGCCGCCATGATTGCTATTGTTAAGCTCTTCCATGTGTAAGTGAACAAAAGAATAAATAACTGATCAAAATAATAAAACCGGGTGCCATCATTATCCTGTTTTACAAACTACAGGCAGTGCGTTATCCGTAGATACAATCTACGGACAAAGCACTGCGGCAAACCTCAAATCTGCCTTTTTAATATTAGCTGTCAAATATCCAAGCCAAAAAAGCAATACAGGTAAAACAACATCCAGTTGCCTCGGGTACGAGCTTAGGGCGCCGCTTAGCATCAAATAAACACCGGTAATTAATAACGCAAATTTAACCGGGAAAATAATTTGACGCCAGTTGAGGGCCGTTAATATAATACCCGCAAGGGACGCCCACAAAATTAAAGAACCTGTAATAATATTACTGACAATAGCCGCATCCTGATAGGAATACGAATAGGGAAAGTTGAATAACATCCTCGAAAAATTATTGAAATAATTGCGGGCAAACTTTAAGGGGGACTTCCTGATGTTATCTATAGCTATCTTCTTAAAAAGTGCGTCCTGTTCAATTTCATTATGTTTCAGAATAAATCCAATTTCTTTGGCGTGGTTCTTTTTAAGGAGATTAACTGCTTCTGCCGATTTAAACAACGCGGGATATTGGTTATTTGTAAGTTCAGGAAGTTTCCAGTCGCCGTATTCATTTTCGTAGGGTGAACTCATCCAGTATAAACTCATCCCACCCGAATTGCCCCAATAAAAAACCTTGCCCGTAATATAACAGGTATAAGCTAAATAAGGTATAGTAAGGGCAAATGCGATAAGCAATATTTTTATCGTCCGGAAATAAAAGGTCTTATTTTTCCTGAAAATCAGCAACATCAAACAAATGGCCAGGCAAATGACAAGCACATAGCCGAAAATAATTTTGGTCAGGGTAAGATAGCCTAATACAAAGCCCGCGATGATGAGATACTTTATACTTCCTTTTTTATAACAAAGGGTAACAAAATAAATAAACAACGACACTAAAAAGCCGGTCAGCGCTTCGGTGTATAATATGGGTAAAACAGATTGTGCATTGGGGTATAATGCTAAAAGCAGGCTAAATACCAGGGCTATTTTATTACCGGCAACCAGTGTCAGTGTTTTGTATAAAAACACAATTGCCAGGTACAGGTATAATGCGTTTAACAAGGTTATATACAGAACAGGGATATGCAGCGCCAAAAGCGGCGCAAGGATAAGCGGGTAACCCGGCCCGTTCCACAGGTTAATGTGGGCCGGAAAAGGCGAGTAAAACCCATGAATGAGGTTATGCGCAAAATCAACGTACCTGATTTCATCGCCATATAAGGTGGGCCATTTATTTTTAACGACAAGATGCCCGTAATAAATCAGAAATGGAGAGAATATTAACCAGGGATTGCGGGTAAACTTTTTAATCATAATAATTGCACAGCATTTTCTTTAATGGGACCCTTAGTTTTCCCGATGTAAACATCGGAATAATAGGGAACATTAGTTTGGTACAACCGTTACAATTATCTCTTTTAAACCGTAAATAACCCTATAGTTTAGCGCTAAACGTATAACTACCCGATTTCAATTCAAACAACGCCTTGCCGCCTTCAAACTTTATCAATGTTACCCCTTTTGCTAAGGCAACTGCCTTTCCACTTTCCTTTATAGACTTTACATCGACTGTCGGGAGGTATAGGGTCGCCGTTGTATTCGCCGGCACCGTGGCTGAATAGGTTAGCACACGTTTATCCACTTTCCAGCTGCTGTTTATCCTTCCGTAATCTGAATCGTAATAACCTTTCGCCCAGGTCATCTGCCCGGCAGGGTCAGGCTCAGGCTGAAGGATGAATTTTTTGAACCCTGCCTCATCGCGCTGAATACCCAAAGAATAAGCCATCATCCATTGACCTACTGCGCCAAAAGAATAATGATTAAACGAATTCATACTATTATTTCCACCAAAACCATTTTCAACCGTATAACCGTTCAATCGCTCCCATATAGTGGTGGCCCCCTGATCTACAGCATAGAGCCAGGAAGGGTATTGATTATTTTGAAGCACTTTATAAGCAAGATCGCTATAACCATAATCGGAAAGCGCCTTACTGATCCAGGCTGTCCCTATAAACCCGGTCATAAGTGAATACTTTGGACGCGTTACCCCCCCGTCATCCATATTTTCGCGTTCAACTGCCGCCTTTAGGTTTTTAACCATATAGGGGATATTTTCTTCGCTAAATGCCCCCAAAGCAAGTCCAACGGCATACGACGTTTGTGTGTCAGCTATTTTAAACACGGCCTTTTCTGAGGCAGGCCTGAATATTCCCCCACCGATTAAACCGACAGTTTTTTTATCAGCGCTGACAAATGTTTTATTAAAGAATGCTTTTCTTTCGTTGTAACGGGAAAGAAATCTGGCAGCATCATCCTTCTTATTTAATATTTGTGCTACTTTAACCATTATCCCCAGGTCGAAAATATGATAGGCGGTAACAAGGTAATCCGGCCCTAACTGGTTGTTTTGCGGCCCAAGCCAGTCACCCAATTGTGCGTCTGAACTTAGTCCGGTATCTTTATTGATTGTTGAATCTATATAATTCATATAGGTAACCATAGCATTATAGTGCTCCTGAAGCAATTCAAGATCATTGTATTGCTGATAGGCTTCCCATGCAACCGTAATACCGGCGCTGCCCCATAAAACGCCGCCAAAGCCACCACCTACAGGCGCAATGTCAGTGAATTTTCCTTTAGCAGTTTGCAAATCACGCATAGCAAACGCATGCCGTCTCAAAAACTGGTCGGAATTGGAAAGGTAAGTGGCTGTCCTCGAAAAAATGCTGATATCGCCAGACCAGCCCATACGCTCGTTACGCTGGGGACAATCTGTTGGTATAGTCAGAAAATTATCAACGTTAGACCAAACCAGGTTCGACCATAGCTTATTTACCTTTGCATTCGACGTTTCATAGCTGGCCGTGAGGTTCCTGACAGAGCTTATAGATAAGCCTTGCACAGCTTCTACCGGCAATGCCGCATCAATTCCTGTAATTTCGATATACTGGTATCCATGTGACGTAAAATGGGGTTGAAAAACCTGTGCACCTTCTTTCATCGTATATTGATCCTGGCTCATGGCCGCCCGATAATTCTCCGTCATGATCATTCCAACGTTATCGCCCGACTGTTTTAAGTCAGGATAAAGGACTTCAGCATATCTGAATGTTATTTTCCGTCCCGCTGTACCCCCTTTAAATGTTATTCTCGGAACACCTACCATGTTTTGCCCCATATTATAGACAAACACGCCTTTACGGACTTCTTTAACATCAACGGCAGTCAACGTTTTGTAAACTCCGGCAGGCGCGCCGATCTGCCCTGTCAATGCAAGCTTGTCGAAATTAAAAACTTCCCTGTCACCTCTGAAATCAACAGCTCCGCCGGTGTAAGCAGTTCCCTGCAAACCCACTTCTACAGCATTTTCCCAATTGTGATCGTTATATGCAGCCGTACTCCAGTCTTTAATTTCAGCTTCACGTGTGGCATCATATACTTCGCCCATGTCAAGGCTGCTGTAAACTATTGGTCCTTTGTTATTGTATTTCCAATCCCGGTCGTTACTGGTAATTATATCTTTACTGCCATCGCTGTAGTTAATCACTAATTTTGCCAATAACGATTGCCTGTCGCCAAAGTGGTTCCAGATGGCGCCGTAACTGAGCATTCCGCTCCACCAGCCTTCACCCAACATGGCTCCTATGGCATTTTTACCGTTAGTTACCATATTGGTCACATCGTAGGTTTGATAAAAATGGGTTTTATTATACTGGGTCAATCCCGGGTTGTAATAATCATCCCCAACCCGCTTCCCGTTCAGATAAACTTCATAAATACCCCTTGCGGTAACATACAGCCTTGCATTTTCAATTTTTTTATTTGCTGTTAAAAAATTGGCGCGCAGCAGCGGCATGGCATTATGGCTCGGATCAGCAGTTATAAATACGCCTGTTTTACCTCCATCAACTTGGTACGCTTCACGCTTTAATGTCAGTCCCGAATTGGCATTTTGAACGTAAGACTTAAAGATCCCTTCATAAACAGGCCCTGTCAGTTGCTCTTCGAATATTGTGTTTCCTGGTTTGCGGGCGTTTGTTATAACCAAATCCGAAAAAGAAGCAACCTGACCGGGATCGACAGCGAAACCTATATCACATAACAAACCATAAGATATAACATCACCGCCGGCGCCTAAGGGGTTTAGCGTTACAGTAGCGCCCGAAGTACCCCGGTCCCAGAAACCCATTGAAGGCCGGGATGTTTCTTTTTCGTCTTTAACAAAAAATGAGCCGCTGCTATCCAGGCTAAATGTCAAGGTTCCATATTCATCATGAATTGATATTTTGTGGGCATTATTCTTATTGGTGTTATTTAAGAATTCCTGTTTTATTTTAAATGTTTTGAATGGCTTGCCTGCTGTATCCCGGGCCGAATAACCTGCCCGGTATATATTTATCACCGCGTTGCTGTTTTTTGTAGTATCCAGACCGGAAATGTCGAGTTCAACTTTAAAATAACTTTCATTCCTTTTATTACTTATCTGGAAAATGTTTTTGTTCCTGTCCATTATGCGCGGATCATTCGCAGACAGGATAAAACTTGCCTTTGTGCTGCCCGGCATAATTTTGAGCTTATAATTAATGTTAAATAGCGGCATATAATCGGCAAAAAGCACCATGTCTTTATTGCCCCCGCCAATCCATTTTGCACCACCCCATGCCCGCAGGCCCGGATCAGGGTCAATCAACCCTGTTTCGAACCAGGACGAACTGCTTGCGCTTGCTCCTTTTTGGTCCCAAACAGTTACTTTCCACAAATACTTTGTTGCAGCCTGCAGCGCCGCCCCGGCATACACAATTCCGTTTGATTTATCGCCTGCAATTTTTTTTGTATCCCATAATATCTTACCATCCGGTGCTTTAACTTCAACCTTGTATTGTTGCTGCGCATAACCTCTTTTCCCGGCCTGTGCAATCATTTGCCAGCTAAACCGGGGCGTTTTATCATCAATACCTATAGGTGTCTTTGTATAATTTACCTGCAGATTGTCGATCCCTGCACCCGATATTTTTGTTTTTTTTGATGTTTGCGCAAACAAAACATTTGCACCGAAAAGGGCAAAAAGGTATGCCCCCCCGATTATCCATTTAGATATCCGAATAACAGATCGATTTATTTTCATATCAGGTTTGTAACTAAAAATTTATAGATTAAATTTAATAATCCAGTTAATTGGTTTCGTCAGGGTAAGGAAGTACCTTGTCCGTTTTCACTTTTCCAAATATACTCCCCCGTTTTTACATAACCATCCCTTACTATCCTCATCTGCCCCTACTGCCTCCATTGTGTTAAACTGGCGCTTAAATCATTTCGCAAAAGCCTTTGAAAAGGAAGTAATTCTATGTTAGTTTGCTCATTATGAAGAATTATCTCAAAATTGTAAAAATTGACGAGGACTCCATCACGCCCAAGTATTTGCAGATCATCAATGCGATATTGAGTGGCATTGAATCGAAAAAACTTGAAAAAGGCGACATCCTGCCATCAATCAATGACTTGAGTACTGCGTTGGAAATCTCCAGAAATACTGTAGAAAAAGCTTACAAGGAACTAAAGCGAATGGATATCGTTAAATCAGTAGCCGGGAAGGGTTATTTTATAAACAATACAAAATTTAACCAACCATTCAAGGTAATGCTGCTTTTTAATAAATTAAGCAGTCATAAAAAAATCATGTATGATGCTTTTGCCACAACACTTGGAAGCGCTGCCGCGATTGATTTTTACATTTATAATAGCGACTTTAACTATTTCAAGAAACTGCTTGCTGACAAATCAGACAATTATTCAAAGTTTGTGATCATCCCTCATTTCGTTGAAAACGCAGGCAGGGCCAATGAAATAATAAATAGTATCCCGAAGGAAAAACTGATCCTTATGGACAAACTGGAACCGGGAGTAACGGGAGACTTCGGCGCTGTGTTCGAAGATTTCGAAAAAGATATCTATTCAGCCCTTGAACAATTACTGGATAGGCTCAGTAAATACCATACATTGAAAATCATTTTCCCGGAACATTCTTATTATTCCAAAGAAATATTAACCGGATTTTTAGCTTTTTGCAGGCAATTCGCTTTTGAATACGAAATCATTTCCTCGTTGAAAGATGAACAACTCAACAAAAACACGGTCTATATTAATTTAATGGAAAACGACCTTGTTGAGCTCATAGAAATGGCCATTGCAGCAAACCTCAAAGTTGGTGAAGATATCGGCGTGGTATCGTACAATGAGACGCCATTAAAGAAAATTATATTAAACGGTATCACTACCATTTCTACTGATTTTAAACTGATGGGTGAAAAAACCGCCGAAGTGGTATTGAACAATTCTAAAGAACATATTGCGATCCCGTTCCTGGTGAATATCCGGAATTCACTTTGAGCCGTTTGAGAATTTATTATTGCAGGAAAGATAGTTATACACATTTTTCAAAAACAGAATAACTGAAACAGGCAGCGAGGCAAGGTACAGGATAGTAGAGGACGGTTCATTCGCAAATTTGAATTATCATTGTGCTTGTAAACCAAAGCATTTAAATTCATGCAAATAATCTTCGGTATCATTTACCACTTTATAGGTGGTTTTGCCTCGGGTAGTTTTTATATCCCGTATAAAAAAGTAAAAGGCTGGGCCTGGGAAAGCTTCTGGATCGTTGGCGGCATTTTTTCCTGGCTGATCGTTCCTCCTTTAGCGGCCTGGCTAACTATCCCAAATTTTACGGAGATCATTAAAGAAACTAACGGGCAGATCTTGTTCCTCACTTACTTTTTTGGTTTGCTTTGGGGCATCGGCGGCTTAACTTATGGCCTGGGTGTCCGCTACCTGGGCGTTTCGTTGGGCAGCACCATCATTTTAGGCTTATGCGCGGTATTTGGTTCAATTATTCCCTCAGTTTATTATAACTTCTTTCCCAAAGCCGGCAAAGATACTTTCAGTATGCTGCTCAACAGTCACTGGGGGCAAATGGTGCTCACCGGCATCGTAGTTTGCGTGATCGGTATTATCATTTGCGGCAAGGCAGGCACAATGAAAGAAAAGGAACTGCTTGCAGGCAAGGCTGATGTGGAGGATAACAAAGAGTACCGTTTCGGACTTGGTATTCTTGTTGCCATAGTTTCCGGAGTTTTGAGCGCCTGTTTTAACTTTGGTATAGAAGCCGGCAAGGATATGGCCGACCATGCCAATGAAATATGGAAGGCTTCGCATCCCGGACAGGGAAATTTTCTTTTTCAGAACAATGTCAGCTATGTAGTAATTTTATGGGGCGGACTCACCACCAACTTTATTTGGTGCATGATATTAAATGCCCGCAACAAAACCTTTGGCGATTATGGCAATAAACAACAACCTTTGTTAAAGAATTACCTGTTTTGCGCATTGGCCGGAACCACATGGTTTTTGCAGTTCTTCTTTTACGGCATGGGAGAAAGCAAAATGGGTAATGGCGCCAGTTCGTGGATACTGCACATGGCCTTTATTATCCTGATCGCCAATGTTTGGGGACTCTTGCTAAAAGAGTGGAAAGGGGTAAGCCGCAAAGCCATCGGGACCATCATAGCGGGTATCCTTACAATCATTATTGCGGTTTTGATAGTTGGTTATGGAAACTCAATTAAATAACATCAAATAAATATAAATAATATCAATATGTCTGCAAGCACAAAACAATTTAAGCACGTCAGTTACTTATGGGATGAAAACAAAGCCGCCGGTTTAGAAGGTGATGATGTCGCGCTTTTGATATACCGTTCTAATTTGCTGGGGGCCGATCTGCGCCTTACCAATTATGGCGGAGGCAATACGTCGTGTAAAACAATCGCAATAGACCCGCTAACCGGCACAGACGTTGAAGTAATGTGGATCAAAGGATCTGGCGGCGATATAGGTACCTTAAAAAAGAGCGGACTCGCAGCGCTTTATGTTGACCGTTTGAGAAGTTTAAAGAACGTTTACAAGGGGATAGCATACGAAGACGAAATGGTTGAATTATTTAACCACAGCATTTTTGATTTGAATTCAAAAGCACCATCAATTGATACCCCCCTGCATGGCTTTTTACCATTTAAGCACATCGACCACCTTCACCCGGATGCGGCGATAGCCATCGCGGCATCAAAAGATGGTGAAAAGATTACCAAAGAACTTTTTGAGGGAACGATAGGCTGGGTTGACTGGCAGCGTCCCGGCTTTGATCTTGGCTTGCAATTGAAAGAATGCCTGGACAGCAATCCGGGTATCCGGGGTATTATGCTGGGTTCACATGGTCTGTTCACCTGGGGCGATACGGCTTACGAAAGCTATATTAACACACTTGAAGTGATAGAAAAATGCGCTGAATACCTCGAAGCAAATTTTGGCAAAAAAGGACCTGTTTTTGGCGGCGCAAAAATTAAAAGCTTAGATGAGGCCGGACGCAAAAAACAAGCGATTGCGTTAGCACCGGTATTGCGTGGTTTTTGTTCATCCGAAACCCGTATGATCGGTCATTTTACTGACGACGCACGGGTTTTGGAATATATTAATTCCAGTGATCTTGAACGGTTAGCGCCGATGGGTACCAGTTGCCCGGACCATTTTTTAAGGACCAAGATCAGTCCGTTGGTGTTAGAATTAGCCGCTGATGCTGATCTGGATGATGACAGGGTGGTGAAAGAAAAGCTTCAACCCGCATTTGAAGCATATCGCCAAATGTACGGGGCCTATTACCAAACATGCAAACATCCAAACAGTCCGGCAATCAGAGATGCTAATCCTGTGGTCATTCTGTACCCGGGTGTTGGCATG
Source organism: Sphingobacteriales bacterium (assembly GCA_044448725.1). Taxonomy (GTDB): domain Bacteria; phylum Bacteroidota; class Bacteroidia; order Sphingobacteriales; family Sphingobacteriaceae; genus Mucilaginibacter. Next base: position 34,461 of record JBIOHE010000001.1, read on the forward strand.
TTCACTTTTGCAAAAGATAAACAAACAGCACGGGTAGCAGCCGAGTTTTATATAAATGCAATCAATGTAATGAAAGGTGCTGAATCGATCTCTGAATACACATCTTTACCCCGCCAGGAAGCATTTGATATTGAATACTGGCTGCTTGAAGAAGCAAAATTGCAGCGCATGCCAAAACCAAAAGCCTTATCCGGCCGCATTGCTTTTGTAACAGGAAGTGCCGGGGGTATTGGAAAAGCGATAGCCAAAAAATTTGCCGAAGAAGGTGCTGTTGTTGTTTTGAATGACATGAACGCGGAACGTCTGGAAAATGCCGGTGAGGAATTTAAGAAGCAATTTGGCAAAGATGCCTATACAACCACGACTTTGGATGTTACCAAAGCAGAACAAATTAAAACGGCTGTTGCCGATGCAATTTTAGCCTTTGGCGGTGTTGACCTGATTGTGAACAATGCCGGTTTATCCATTTCAAAATCCATAGCAGACCATACTGAAAAGGATTGGGACCTACTGTATGATGTATTGGTAAAAGGCCAGTTCTTTGTTACCCGGGCAGCAGTTGAAGTAATGAAAAAACAGGATATTGGCGGCGACATCATTAATGTTGTAAGCAAAAATGCCCTGGTAAGCGGGCCAAATAATGCAGGTTATGGCAGCGCTAAAGCTGCACAATTGCATTTGAGCCGCTTAAATGCAGCTGAGTTAGGTGCAGATAAGATACGTGTGAATGTTGTTAACCCTGATGCGGTTATCAGCGACAGCAATATTTGGGCAGGCGGCTGGGCCGAGGGACGTGCAAAAGCTTATGGCATTTCGGTTGATGAACTTCCGGCTTATTATGCAAAAAGGACCCTTTTGAACGATACGATCCTGCCTGTTGATATTGCCAACGCTTGTTTTGCATTTGCAGGGGGCTTGTTAAATAAATCAACCGGTAATGTTTTAAACGTAGATGGCGGCGTTGCGGCAGCGTTTGTGAGATAGTTCATGGTTCATGGCAGCTTCGGAATCCACATAAAAGAGTCTTTTTCATTTTAAAAAACATTATGCAATTACAGAAATATCAAATCGACGAATTAAATCAACAGTACATGAACGATCACAAACGCAAGTTTGAGTTTGTTGCCGCTGATGTTACCAGCTTAGAGGACATTTTGCAGAAACTCGTGGCTTTTAATATTGCGATACCAAGCTGGGCTTTAGGCACCGGCGGTACACGTTTCGGACGGTTTTCAGGCGGCGGAGAACCACGCAGCCTGGAGGAAAAAATAGAAGATGTCGGGCTTATTCACGCGCTAAATAAATCCAGTAATTCCATTTCACTGCATATTCCCTGGGATATTCCGGAACATGCTGATTCGATAAAAAAACTGGCGTCACAGCTTGGTTTGCACTTTGATGCGGTAAATTCCAACACCTTCCAGGATCAGCCGGGACAAAAATTAAGCTATAAGTTTGGCTCACTGCACCATGTGGATAAAGCGGTGCGCAAACAGGCCATCGCACATAATATTGAGGTGATAAAATATGGCGTTCAGCTGAGATCAAAAGCGCTTTCCGTTTGGTTGTCTGACGGATCGAATTTTCCGGGGCAGTTAAATTTCCGCAAGGCTTTTCAAAATACGCTCGAAAGTTTGCAGGAAATATATGAAGCCCTGCCTGCTGACTGGAAAGCTTGGATAGAGTATAAGCCATTTGAGCCTAATTTTTATTCAACAAGCATCGGCGACTGGGGGCAATCGTATTTATTGGCCAGTAAACTTGGTAATAAAGCCGCAACATTGGTTGACCTTGGCCACCATTTGCAGGGCTGTAATATTGAACAGATCGTATCCCTGTTGCTGATGGAGGGCAAACTGGCAGGTTTCCATTTCAATGATTCCAAATACGGCGATGACGACCTGACAGTCGGCAGCATCAACCCTTACCAATTATTTTTGATATTTAATGAACTGGTTGAAGGCATGGATGCGCGGGGCATGGACCATGCCTCTGCGATAGGGTGGATGATAGACGCGTCGCATAATGTAAAAGACCCGATAGAAGATCTGCTGCAATCTGTACAGGCTATAAAAATAGCTTATGCCCAGGCCTTGCTGGTTGATAAGGAAGCTTTGACAGCCGCACAAAACAACAACGATGTGGCCCTTGCCCAGGAAATTCTGCAACAAGCCTACCGCACAGATGTTCGCCCGCTTATAGCAGAGGCAAGCCTGCGTGCAGGCGGCGCATTAGACCCCATCGGCGTTTTCAGGAAATTGAATGTAAGGGGACAGCTGATAAAAGAGCGTGGATCAAAAACGGTTGCTACAGGGTTGTAGCGAGAGTAAAGAATCAAGAGCCAAGAGCCAAGAATCAGGGAAATGGTAAACGGGGAGAGAAATCCGATAAAAAGTAAAAAGGGCTATCAGTTTATGTCCGCATTGCGTAATAAAAAACTTCATTTTTTCCTGGTTCTTGGCTCTTGACTTTTGGTTCTCAATTCACATAAATAATATCTCCAAATGAGCGCCAAAGCAGTTATAGCAGTATTTGATGTTGGCAAAACCAACAAAAAAATATTTCTTTTTGATGAAGATTATCATATTGTTTTTGAAAGATCGGCCCGGTTTTTTGAGACGGCTGATGAGGATGGTTTTCCCTGCGAAAACCTGGAAAGCCTGAAATTATCAGTTTTCGACTCCTTAAAAGAAGTATCCGCATTAAAGGAATTCAGCATAAAAGCGGTTAACTTTTCTGCTTATGGCGCAAGTTTTGTAAATATTGATAAGGCCGGCAACCCGGTAACACCGCTATATAATTACCTGAAACCCTACCCCGAAGCATTGAGCCATCAGCTTTATGAAAAATATGGCGGCGAAGAGCAGTTTAGCACCGACACCGCATCACCTCTTTTAGGAAGCCTGAATTCGGGCCTGCAATTGTACAGGTTAAAAAAGGAAAACCCGGAAAAGTTCCGGCAATTAAAATTCGCTTTGCACCTTCCCCAATACCTGAGCTTTTTGCTAACGGGAATTTGCTATTCTGATATGACAAGCATTGGTTGCCATACAGGGATGTGGAATTTTGGAAAAAACCGCTATCATGATTGGATCCGGGGTGAGGGTGTGGCTTTAAAACTTGCCCCGATAGTAAGTGCAGACAAGGCCTTACCGGCGCTATTCCCCGGTGCAAAGTATAAAGTTGGCGTAGGCCTGCACGATAGTTCAGCCGCTTTGATCCCCTACCTGGTGAATTTCAATGAACCATTCATTTTAATCTCGACGGGCACCTGGTGCATAAGTTTAAACCCTTTTGATCAATCCACGCTAACTGCCGGACAGCTCAAAAAAGATTGCTTATGTTATATACAGTTCCAGGGAAAGCCGGTAAAAGCCTCCCGGTTGTTTTCAGGCTTCGCCCATGAACTGCAGTCGGGCCGGATAGCCGGACATTTTCATCAGGACGCTATAAAATACAGAAATGTAATATTCGATCCGGAAATCGTCAGTTACCTAAAACTCAACTTTTCTCAATCTTTAAATTTTGAAGAACGGGACCTTTCTGATTTTAAAACGGATATCGAAGCATATCATCAGCTTATGCTGGATTTAATCCGTTTACAGTCAGCATCTACGCAAATGGTACTTCTGGGCACAGAGGTAAAAAGGATATTTGTTGACGGCGGATTTAGCAAAAACAGTATATTTATGCACTTATTGGCGGCGGCTTTCCCCTGCTTGGAGGTATTTGCCGCTTCAATGGCGCAAGCATCAGCCGTGGGCGCCGCACTAATTATGCATAGGGTATGGAACACCAAAAAAATTCCGAATGACATTATCGAATTAAAATATTACTCTGCAAGTCAAGCACTTTCAATATGACCGTAGGATTATTTATACCTTGTTACGTAGATCAGTTTTATCCTGAGGCGGCAATTGCCACACTTCAGCTTCTCGAAAAATTAGGCGTGAACGTAACTTATCCAAAACGCCAAACCTGTTGCGGACAGCCGATGGCGAACTCAGGTTTCGGACATTTAACCGGCGGATGTGATGAATTGTTCATTGAAAATTTTGCGGAATTTGATTATGTGGTAGCACCGTCCGGCAGCTGTGTTTTACATATCAGGGAACATTTGCAGTATGCTGATAACCCGGGAAAAGCGAATCCGCTCAATTATAAGGTATATGAGCTAACATCCTTTCTGACGGATATTTTGAAGGTGAAATCATTACAGGCAAAATTCCCTCATAAAGTTGGCGTACACCAAAGCTGCCATGGACAACGGGGCTTGCACCTTTCGTCAATGAGTGAGTTGGTGGCCCCGGAATTTTCAAAGCCGGGGAGTTTATTAAATATGGTGGAAGGGATTGAAATTGTTCCGCTTGACCGTAAAGATGAATGTTGCGGTTTTGGGGGAACTTTTTGCGTGACCGAAGAAGCCGTTTCAGCAAAAATGGGGATAGACCGGGTTGAAGATCACGTAATCCATGGTGCAGAATATATTACAGGTGTCGATATGTCATGTCTGATGCACATGGAAGGAATCCTCAACCGGCAGGGAAGTAAAGTTAAAGTAATTCATATTGCAGAAATATTAAATGCGGGATAAGATGTCGGAAATTACAACGAAAGAACACGCAGAACTTGCCCGGAATTTTAATACCGATGAGGCGCGTGTTGACTGGCATGATGAAACATTGTGGTGGATAAGGACAAAAAGGGATAAAGCCGTACAACAATTACCTGAATGGGAGGCACTCAGAGAGGCCGCTTCGCTCATAAAACATAATGTTTTAGCAAACCTTGATACCTACTTATTGCAATTTGAAGCAAACGCTGTTGCCAATGGGGTAAAAGTACACTGGGCAAAAGATGCCGCGGAGCATAACCAGATAGTTTATCAAATCTTACAGGACAAGGAAGTAACCCGCATTGTTAAAAGTAAATCGATGCTTACCGAGGAATGCGGGTTGAACGGGTTTCTATCCCAAAAAGGCGTAGAGGTTATTGATTCTGACTTGGGAGAAAGGATCGTACAGTTGGCAGAAGAATCGCCAAGTCATATCGTTTTGCCATGCATCCACAAAAAGAAGGAAGAGATTGGCGAACTGTTCCATCAGCATTTAGGTATTCCGGCTGGGATTTCTGATCCTCAGTTTCTCACAGAAACGGCACGGGCCCATTTAAGAGCAATTTTTTTGACCCGAAAAGCTGCGCTCACAGGTGTAAATTTTGCCGTTGCAGAAACCGGTGAAATCGTTGTTTGTACCAATGAAGGAAACGCAGACATGGGCGCCAACCTTGCCGATGTACATATAGCAAGTATGGGTATTGAAAAACTCATACCAGAGAAAAAACATCTGGGTGTTTTTCTAAGGGTATTAACCAGAAGCGCTACAGGACAGCCAATAACTACCTATTCAAGTCATTTCAAAAAACCCGCTGAAGGAAAAGAAATGCATATCATTTTGGTTGACAACGGCCGGACCGAACAATTAGGGCGGGAAGATTTTCAAAATTCATTAAAGTGTATCCGATGCGGGGCTTGTATGAATACCTGCCCGGTTTACCGGCGGAGTGGCGGACATAGCTATCATACGGCAATTGCCGGTCCTATTGGTTCTATTTTAGCGCCAAATCTCGACATGGAAAAATATGGAGATCTGCCTTTTGCCTCTACATTATGCGGCTCCTGCTCAAATGTTTGCCCTGTGAAGATAAACATTCACGAGCAGTTGTATAAATGGCGTCAGGTGATCGTTAAAGCCGGGCATGCTCCGGCTGCAAAAAAAATAGCAATGAAAGCAATGTCCCTTACGTTAGCTTCACCTGTAGCTTATAATGTGAGCGGCAAAACTGCCCGCTGGATTTTAAAACATGCACCGTTTGCAATAAACAACAGTTTTAATCCATGGTATAAACACCGCGATATGCCGAAGGCCCCCGAAATGTCATTTAAGGAATGGTATTCTGTTAATCGTAAATAAATCTGGTGGCTTATGGACACATTAAAAAGCAAAGAATTGATTTTAGAGAGGGTTGCCGGCAATAAACCGCAGCATACGGCGCTGCCTGATATTAGTTTTTTTGAAAAGAATAGCCAGGGCTCCCTGGCCACTTTTTCGGCAGTTTTAAATAGCATCGGTGGCGCCGCCTATGTTATTCATGACCTGAAAGAATTGATATCAATTGTAAAAGAAAAGTATGCAAAGGACGGACGTATCGTCTCTCCTAACGCCGAAGTCAAAAAGCTGATAGAACAAAAGCCGGCGGATTTAAATGACGGGCATAACCTGAATGATGTTGAAGTTGCTATTATCAGCGCTCATTTTGCTGTAGCTGAAAACGGTGCTGTTTGGGTAACGGATGACCTGATGGGCAACCGTGCCCTTCCATTTATATGCCAGCATTTAGCAGTAGTGATTAACGAACATGATATTGTACCGACCATGCATGAAGCTTACCTGCACCCAGCTTTGAGCAAGTACAATTACGGTTCATTTATTGCCGGACCTTCAAAAACTGCCGATATTGAGCAGTCTTTAGTTTTAGGGGCCCACGGGCCAAAAAGTATGGCGGTATTTGTTATTTTAAAACCGGATAGTTAGTAATGAGAGTCAAGATATTAGAGCCAGGAATCAAGAAAAAAAGCACATTACCGTAAACCTGCCTGCCGGCAGGCAGGTTTACGGTAATGTGCTGAAAATATTTGGCTAAAATATTTTCTGATTGACAGATTTATACACTTGTCAAGCTATTTTCCTGACTCTTGGTTCTTGACTCTTGATTCGCATTAATAATAAATTTATTTCGCACTTAAATTCACTAATCCGCCTTTACTTTTGCAAGTAAAGGCGGTGCTCTTTTTAACCGTCTTTAGTCAGCCCCCTACTGAATGAAAAAAAAATTGTACCGGGTATGTGAGACATTTTCGGATCGTTGGGTGAAAACACCCGGCAAATGCAGAAATTCCGGCGGTCTTTCGGGCCGCTATTTTGAGGCGGGATAAAGTAATTTTGTATTACCATAACGGCCAAGTATGCCGGTCACATAATTTTGCAATTCCATGATCTGTGAACCCACCGCATTTTCCGCCCGGAGACCTGCGATGTCCGACTCAAAAAATGATACATCAATAGTTCCGTCAGGCCTAAGCTCCGAAAAAAAATAAACAACCCGGGCATTGAGCATTTGCGCTAAAAGAAAAATATTGGGCGAAATTTTGCCGCCCAATTTTTGGTCGGCCAAAGCTACTACGGTGCCCCCCTGCCGTAAAATACTTTTTGCCCGGTTTAAAACAAAAGGCCCGGTTTGGAGAGCGGGAATCCTGTCATTTATACCCCACACCGCCATCGAGTTTTTAAGGTGCTGATCGCCTGTGATAGCGGCTGTTGGTTTGAAGCCATTTTCAATCAAATAACGCAGCGCTACTTTGGTTAAGGGCAGGTGCAGAGAGCATAGAACGGTTCCGTTTGTTTCATATTTTTTAAAAATTTCCATTCCTTTCGCCCTGATGGGTATAGGAAAAGGCTTTGGGCTGCGCGTCATCAAAGACAATATCCCATTTAGTAAATAAGCATGTCTTATCCTGAAAGTACTTCTGCCTGCTAATGATGTTTGTCTTTTAAAATGGGTAAAAATGCCTGTCAGTTTCATGGCGGTCCAATACCATTTTTCCGGTTGGTAAATGGAAACGATAAAAAAGGTTAAAAGTTTTCGCAGAAAAAAATAGAGTTTGTTCTTAATAAACGACAGGCTCATAGTGGTTCCGGTAACGTGTCCAAATATATGGGTTTAGATATTAAAGTGTAATATACATTTTAGGTGATTTTATGGAGTCGTGAAGTTCAAGCGGACAAAATGGGGGGCGTATTTTCGAGGGTGTAAAATAAACTGTGTCAGTTAAAAATCAAAGAAGGATTTTTAACTTTAAGACGCAGAAAAATGAAACAGCAAGAATCGATTGACTACGAGTTAATCAAAAAGCAAGCCCTTGAGCAA
>JBIOHE010000002.1:0-41474 GCA_044448725.1 Sphingobacteriales bacterium
AAAGTATGGTCAGGTTTTCTTTAATGCCCTCAAAAAGAGGGATTGAAATTAAAGTAAAAAGCGGCGCAGCGGCAAAAGCCACTGTACTAATTTATAATTGGAACAACGATGTAGTGTGGAAAGACAAGCTGACACCAAAAAAAGGCATGGATAAGGCCTTTAACTTAAGCCGGCTCGGCAACGGCAACTATACCATTGAAGTTATGGTAAACAAACAAAAGGTTGAAAAGACAGCTCACGTGTACTATCGGGGCGATACCAAATTTGTTCAGATCAGGGGTTAACAAAGTGCCTGTTATTCTAAGAAGAGCATCGCTTTCAGTATTGGGGCGATGCTTTTTATTGACTAAACAGACGAAGTATTTATATTAAAAATGGCTGTTACACTTATTGAATAAATTGCCTGAAGGTTGTATCGTTTATAGCGACGTTAGCGTAATTAAAATAAATATAGCTAACTCCAAAAAGATGAAATATTTACCGATAGTGTTCCTTGTTATGGCAACAGCCTTTGTGTCGTGTAAAAAGGAACCGCAAGGCGCCGTTTCGGGCAGGTGGCAGGAAACGAAATTAGTGATTAAGGTGTATAGCGCCAATGTTGTTGCGTGGGATACTACCTATCTCAGCCCCTTTACAAGGTTTGATTACATACAATTCAATAATAATGGAACGTGCGCAATGGTCAGTGATTTTTACCTTATTGACGCACCTGGGGGACTTGGTTACTCGAAAACGACTCAGACAATTACCCCGAGTACATATAATTTTGATTATTCTGCTTATGGATCTGTTTATATTTTAACGTCACCTTCCAACGGGGTAAATTTCGCCGGTATTACAACAGGTGACACTGTTTCCATACATGGGAATACGCTGTTATTGCATGTCGTTGATCTTGGTCCTGATCACTTGTCTAAGTCAGTCTTTGATAGCTATTTCACCAGGCAATAGATTTAATGCAAAGTTGTGAATAGCGAATATTAAGCTATCTTTATTTCAAACTCCTGTATAAAATCTTTAAAACAGCTGCAGTTTTTTTCTATAACATCAATATCTAAATGCTTAAAAAGATCAGGGCAATGGGATTCTTTAAATTGTTTATTTGCTTTGGATGTTAGTCTTTTTAGTAATTCTTTAGGCTCTTTTTGGAGCATCGGGTCACCTTTAAACTTGTGTTTAATGTTATATGCTTTTTTAAAGGCATCAAAGTCACCAAGTATTAATGCTTCAAGTTCCCAGATGTTTAAAAGAAGTATCCCCTTTTTATCAATGACATCATTTAAGCCTTTAAACCATTCTATTCTTTTCTGTAATTTTTTTTCCTCTGATTTGAATGCGTCCAAATCCCTGATGAATATCACAAAGTTGAATTCCTTGTCTGCAAATTCTATAGGCAAGCTTTTCTTTATTTTAGGAGCATCCAAATGATTCCCTTTGGTCCCTCTGAACAATTGAAAAAACTGAACCTGCTTACTGTATTTTTTTTCTAAAAGATTTTTTATTGATAAGGTATCATTAGGATCTTCGCCTACGAGTCCAATCTTTATCATTCCTCTAAATCTGAAAGCAGCCAGTAATCGCTAAAAAAGCCAACTTCTTTCATGTACTTTTTAGCTTTTGCTATTTCCTTGCCGGTAAGATGCCTGATTTGGGTGCCTTTTTTCAAATCATAATAAGTAACCAGAATGCTATTTAACTCATCCTGGCTTAAATGATCTAATGCCTTTGGGGAATGAGTGGAAAGAATGATTTGTTTATTTTCGGATTGTTCTTTTAAAAAATCCATCAAAAGATTAAATTGATGGGGGTGGATGCCCAATTCAGGTTCTTCAATCAGTACTAACCCTGTTGTATTAGTTATCGCAGCGATAATATAGAATAAACGTTTTGTACCATCAGACAGTTGAGACCAGGGAAGCCAGTTGCCATTAATTTTGAATTCTATTTTAACATTTTCGATTGTAATTGATTTTTCATTAAAAATTGGCTTATCAATCGTGTATAATATTAAATTAGGGTTAAACCTTACGTCTTCAATCGAAGAATATAATTTCAAATTTTCAATAATTTCATTTGCAATTTTCAAATGCTCAGAAATGTTTTCTTTACTTATATCTTGTTCAATATCCTGGGTTTTGGAAAAAGTATTTTCTATCTCCCAAAATATGTCATCAATGAACTGTACTGTTTTTGGATAAGCCCAATTGACAACAGTACCCACATTACTTGCGCTTAGGATTACTGGAACAGCTATACAATCTAAGTTATCAGGTAAATTGAATTTTATAAATAAAGGATGAGCATATTGATAACCTAAGTTGATAAGCAGATTCCTTGGATTCCCCCTGTACGAAACCTTTTTATTTTTAAACTCGAACTGTCCATAATTTCTATCATCAAAATTATTAGCTACGACTTTGTTGTCCACCACAATTTTTTCATGAACTTCAGATCCATCTTCCGGAGCTTCTTTGTCAATTTTTACACTTAGATCTTTTTCAAGTTCCAAAACGATTGAATGTCCGTCTTCGGAAACAAACTCAACCTTTGCATATTTATGCAAAAACTTATTATACCGATTGACTTCAATTGCCTCAAACAAAAATTCCATAATATTAGATTTCCCCGACCCATTTTTACCAATTAAAATATTAAGCCCCTTTTGGAAATCAACGGATAAATCTTCGATAGACTTAAATCCTTTAAGATGAACATTATTCAGGAAAATTCTTGGACGGTCTGATGTTTTAGCAGGCATGTTTAAATCGCATGTGTTTTACACAAATGTATGATAAGATTTACGAAGTTTTTAAAACTTCGTAAATCTGTCTCTGCTTGGTCTCCGCCCGGGCAATAATTTAACCCTACCTCCAACCCCCGCCCAATGCCCGGTACAGGTTTACAATAGCCTGTAACTGCTGCAGGCGGTCGTTAACGCCGTTTAGGCGGGCAGCCAATAAGGCTTGCTCGGAGGTGAGCACATCGGTATAGTTGGTTGCCGAACTGTAGCGCAATAACTGTTCGGTATAGTCAACTGATTTTATTAATGCAGCAATTTGCTTGCTCCGTGCATCATCTTTTTCGAGGGCAGTTTGGTAGGCGTATAATGCGTTTGATACTTCCTGCCCTGCTACAAGCAAACTTTGCTGAAAGTTATACAGCGCCTCCAATTGCTGCGCCTGGGCGGTTTTTAACCTTGCCTTGTTGATGCCCTGGTTAAAAATGGGTTGTGTTAGTCCTGCCGCAAGGTTGTAGAATACCGAGTTGACAAAAAAATCTTTCAGCTGTAAATTGGAAAATCCTCCCGATGCCGTAAGTGTTAATGCCGGGTAAAAATAAGTGTGCGCCAGGTTGGTATTTTCAAACGCAGCCCTGAACGCGTATTCAGCCTGCTGTACATCGGGGCGGTTTTTTAGCAATTGCGCAGGGATGCCTGTTTGTAAATCGCTTATTGGTTTCTGGTCATCCAGTTTTGCCCTGTTCAGTCTTCCCGGCGAACGGCCAACCAAAATATCAATAGCATTTTCAGTTTCGCGGATGCTTCTTTTTATATCGGGAATGGCTACTTCTGCAGCATAGCGGTTGGCTTCGCTTTGCACCACGGCAGCGCCGGTCACCACATCGCCTTCTTTCAGCGCTTTCATGGTTTCAACATCCTTAATCCGGTATTGTACTGCCTGGTTGGTTATCTCAAGCTCTTTATCAAGGGCCAGCAGATTATAATAGTTATTGGCAATATCAGCAATCAACTGGGTCTGGATGGCTCTTTTAGCCGCATCGCTTTGTAATAAGTTGGCATAGGCCGCTTTTTTGGCACTGCTTAGCCGTCCCCATATATCAGCTTCCCAGGATGACGACAAACCTAACTGATAACCCGTTGTAACGGTATTTATAGAAAAACCCGATGGAAAGTTCAGGCTCGCTGCCGACTGTTTTGACCTTGTTACACCTGCGTTCCCGCTTAGGTTTGGTAAAAACGCGGCCTTACTTTGCCCGAATGACGCCTGGGCTTCGGCTATTTTTTGAACGGCTGCCTTTAAATTCAGGTTCTGGTATAAACCTTCGCGGATGAGGGCTTTTAAAACGGTATCTGCAAATAAGTTTTCCCAGGGTATGCTTGCGATGGTTGTAGTATCTGTATTGCTTTGTCCGCGGTAAAGATCGCCTGTATTCAAATCTGGCTGCCGGTAAGGTTTCGTTATCTTACAGGAAAGCGAAGCGCAAACCAATGCCAGCAAAAAAAAAGTATATCTTAAAACGTTTTTGTTCATAATTAAATTCTATTAGCTGGCTGTTATTATAGGTTCCTCCTCCTGCGCATCATCATCATGCTTTTTACTTCTCAGCTTTTCCTGCATGGTCTGGAAAATAATAAACAATACAGGAATGGCGAAAATACCAAATACAGTACCGATAAGCATGCCCCCAACAGCGCCGGTACCTATGGAGCGGTTACCCAAAGCGCCTGCGCCGGTTGCGAACATCAACGGTATAATACCAAAAATGAAGGCGAAGGAGGTCATTAAAATAGGCCGTAACCGGGCTTCGGCGCCTTCGATAGCTGCCTGGACTATAGGCATACCGCCGCGCCTGCGACCGAGCGCGAATTCTACGATCAGAATAGCGTTTTTGGATAAAAGTCCGATGAGCATAATCAGCGAGATCTGCACATAAATATTGCTGTCTATGCCAAATATCCTTGCAAATAAATACGTCCCGGTTAACCCGATTGGCAGCGATAGCAACACAGCAAAAGGCAAAATATAACTTTCGTATTGTGCGCTGAGCAAAAAGTAAACAAACACCAGGCACAGGATAAATATATAAAGCGACTGTGTGCCCGATGCTATTTCTTCGCGGGTGAGGCCCGAAAAATCATAACCATAACTTGGCGGTAGTTTTTCGGCCGCTACTGCCTTAATAGCATTGATGGCATCACCGGTACTATAGCCCGGTTTTGGCTGACCGTTAACCGAAACCGCCGTAAACATATTAAACCTTTGGATAGCCTCGGGGCCTGATACTTTTGTAAGTGTTATAAATTCGGTAATGGGCGCCATAGTCCCGTTTGCGCTCCTTACAAAAATTTTACTCAGGCCGGTGGCATTGGTACGGTAAGCATAATCTGCCTGCACCATTACACGGAATTGCTTGCCAAACTGGTTAAAATTGGAGGCATATAAGCCGCCGTAATAACCCTGAAGCGTGGTTACCACCGAATTAACTGAAATGCCGGCTTCCTTACATTTTGGCACATTAACTTCAACCTGGTACTGCGGAAAGTTTGGATTGAATGAGGTGTTGGTGTTCTGAATTTCGGGGCGTTTATTTAATGCGGCCAAAAAATCGTTGGACACTCTGTAAATATCGGCCATGCTGTTGCCGCCTTTGTCCTGCAGCTGAAAAGTAAAGCCATTGCCCGCACCGAAACCCTGTATGGTTGGCGGCGAGAAAAAGAAAATTTTAGCCTCATGCAGCCCGCCGGTTTTTGAATAAAGCTGACCAATGACACTTTCAATATTATCATGGGGCCTGAGGTCCCATGTTTTCAGTTTAACGATCACCATGCCATAAGCGCTGCCGCTGCCGGCCAAAAAGTTAAAGCCAACTATTTGCAGTGAATTTTTTACAGATGGCAGGGTATGGGCTATGCTGTCAATTTTTTTGGTGATGGCCTGGGTACGCTGCATACCCGCCGCGGGCGGTAAACTGACGCTGGCAAAAATAGTGCCCTGATCTTCGCTCGGCACAAAGCTGGAAGGGGTGGTTTTTATCAAAAATGCTAATGACGCCGCAAAAACAACGATTACGCATACCACTATCCATTTTTTACCGGCTAAAAAGCCAACTATACGTTCGTAATTCTTTTTAACTGAATCAAAAGCAACATCAAAGCGGTGGTAGAAAAAGTTGAAAAAACGTTTTTTCTTTTCCTCTTCGGAATGAGGCCTTAGCAGTATGGCGCAGAGTGCCGGGCTTAGCGTTAAAGCGTTTACTGCCGAAAGCAAAATGGCAACCGCCAGGGTTATACCAAACTGTTTGTAAAACACCCCGGTTGAACCTGTTATAAATGTGACCGGCAAAAATACCGCCGACATTACGAGCGTGATAGATACAATGGCCCCTGCTATTTCGCTCATGGCGTCAACCGAAGCTTTACGGGCCGATTTATAACCTTTATCCAATTTGGCATGCACCGCCTCGACCACCACAATGGCGTCATCCACCACAATCCCGATGGCCAATACCATGGCAAACAGGGTAAGCAGGTTAATGGTGAAACCAAACAGGTTTAAAAAAAAGAACGTGCCCACAATTGCCACCGGCACCGCTATGGCCGGAATAAGGGTTGAGCGGAAATCCTGCAGGAAAATAAATACTACAATAAACACCAGTATAAAGGCCTCTATCAGTGTATGGATCACCTTGTCGATAGAGGCATTCAGGTACTCATTAGCATCCACCATATAGATCATGTCGATCCCTTTTGGAAAAGATGCCCGGGCGGTTTCGAGAATCGCTTTGGTATCATTGATCACATTGCGAGCATTGGAACCTGCTGCCTGCGATATGCCGACACCAATTGCCTGTTTTCCGTTGGCCTGCAGGTCCACTGAATAATCCAGCGCGCCTAATTCAATACGGGCCACGTCGCTTAACCGAAGCAGTTGCCCGTTTCCGGCTGATTTAAGAACGATATCCCCAAATTCTTTTGCGCTTTTTAAGCGACCAGTGTACCTGATTACGTATTGAAAAGATTCATTGCTGTTTTCGCCAAACTTGCCCGGCGCAGCCTCAATATTCTGGTCGTTCAGTGCCTGGGTTATATCATCCGGCACCAGCCCGTACCTCGACATTACATCGGGTTTCAACCAAATCCGCATCGAATAATCCCTTTGGGTGAAAATCTGCACCGTACCAACACCGTTTACACGCTGAATATCGGGCACCAGGTTTATTTTAGCATAATTCTGCAAAAAGGTAGCGTCATAAGTTTTGTCCTTGCTGTATAAGGTAAAAATAAGCAGGTTGCTGTTCTGGCTTTTTGTAACCGTAACACCGGCCTGTGTTACTACCTGGGGTAACAGGCTGGTTGCCCTTGCCACACGGTTTTGAACGTTTACCGCAGCCAGGTCGGGGTTGGTACCTACTTTAAAAAAAATCTGGATCGATGCGGAACCATCATTACCTGCAGACGAAGTCATGTAGGTCATGTTCTCTACGCCATTGATCTGTTCTTCCAGCGGGATGATCACGCTTTTAAGCACCACATCTGCGTTAGCGCCATTATAATCGGCAGAAACGTTAACAGTCGGCGGGGCGATATCGGGATATTGTGAAATGGGGAGGTTTATCAGCCCTATCAAGCCCAAAATAACCAGCAGCACCGAAATAACGGTGGAAAGTACGGGGCGCTCTATGAATCTTTTTAGCATATTATTTTTGTAGAGACGCAATACTTTGCGTCTTTGAACATGTTTTTTTATGGAGACGCAATATTTTGCGTCTTTGAACTGATTTCAGAGACGCAAAGTATTGCGTCTCTACATGGATTTAATCCCTTATAAACCGGTTCGGGTCAGAGACGCAAAGTATTGCGTCTCTACATTAATTTAATCCTTTATAAACCGGTTCGGTTCAGAGACGCAAAGTATTGCGTCTCTACATTAATTACTTCAATCCTTTATAAACCGATTCAGCGCTAACTTCAACAGGTTTAACCACTGTACCGTCTTTTATATTATTTGCGCCTTCGGCAATAATACGGTCCCCGCTTTGCAAACCCCCGGTTACGATGTAAAACTGTCCCGGTGAATTTTCCATTGCGGTGATCGCAACGTTTTTTACCTTATTCTGCTTATCAACCGCAAAAACAAAACGTTTATCCTGCAATTCGTAAGTTACATTTTGAGGGACAACGATGGCATTCTTTACCAATTTGGGTATCCTTACCGATGCGCTGCTGCCGCTGCGCAAAAGCCCTTTTGGATTGGCAAAACCAGCCCTGAAATTTGCGGAACCGGTGGTGGTATTAATCAACCCGTTAACGGTTTCAACCTTACCTTTGAAGTCGTATATCGTTCCATCCGACAGAACAAGGGTTACCAGCGGAATATCATTTAATTTGGATTTAAAGCTGGTATTATTGGTGCTGTCGCGGCTAAAATCAAGCAATTGCTTTTCATTCATCGCAAAGTAAGCGTAAACATTGGCTGTGTTATAAACCGTGGTTAAGGGATCGGTGGTGGTGCTTGTAACCAGGCTGCCCAATTTATAAGGGAGCGAGCCGATAACCCCATCTACCGGGCTTACAATGGTGGTATAACCCAGGTTGGTTTTTGCATTTTCCAATGAAGCTTTGGCTTGCGCCAGGGCAGCCTCTTTAGTTTGTAAGGCCAATTGTGCCGATTCCAGTTCGTAATGGCTGATGATATCTTTTTCGACCAATGGCTTAACTTTATTCACCTGCAACGTTGCGGTGTTTACATCAGCTTCGGCAGTTTTGATCCCTGCTTCGGCTGTGCGGACTTCCTGTTGGTACTGAGGGGCATTTATTTTAAATAACAGCTGGCCTTTCTTCACGAGAGAGCCTTCGTCAACAAAAATTTTCTCAATAAAGCCATCAACTTTTGGCCTTATCTCAATGTTTTGCAATCCCTGGATGCTTGCCGGGTAGTCGGTATTTAAAGTAACCGACTTTGGTTGCAGCGTGATTACCTTATAGGTTGGCGTTATCTCAGCATAAGATGCATTGTTTTGTCCGTTTTTATTACCGCATGAAAACAGCAAAAAGGAAACCGAAATGGGAACAGCAATTTTTGTAAACACAAGGCTGAATGACGGAATCCTGTAAAAGGCTCTGTATGTGTGTTTGTTAATATTCATTAAATTGTAATAGTTCACGTTCTTTATTAAGTGGTCAAAGATAACAGCATTATTTCATTAGTACCCGGCGACGGGTTTTAATCACCTGAAACCATAACATTTTTACAATACAATAACCTGGTTGTGGTAGTCCTTATTTTAGTTTTTACCAAAAAACTAAAATAACAAACGTTCTTATTTTAGTTTTTGACCGAAAACTAAAATAAGAAGCGGGTTTATTTTAGTTTTGAAGAATAATCTATAATTAGTCTCGCCTGAATCAACCTTCCAGCAAACTCCCTCTACACCCACTTGCTTAAAAAATGGCTGAATGCTTCTTTATACTGATCGCCCACGGTAATATTGACTTTGCCAATTTGCAAAGCGTTGCGGGTTATTGAATTTATTTTATCAAGCGAAACTATGAATGAGCGGTGTACCCGCATAAACCGCTTTGAAGGCAATTTCTCTTCGAGCGATTTAAGGCTGGTGAGCGATAGTACGGGTTTTTCGGCGCTTTTTAACCATACTTTAACATAATCCTTTAAGCCCTCGATATAAAGTATGTCATTTAACGCTATGCGCACTAATTGATATTCAACTTTTAAAAACAGGTATTCATCCTCTATGCGCTCCTCCGGGGGAGTAGCAGTAGTAGTGGCAGTAGCAGGTGCATTAGATTTTTCGAGTAGCTCACCATAAGCGAGCGCTTTGTTGGCGGCGTGCAAAAACTCTTCGTAATTAAATGGTTTTAATAAATAGTCGAGTGCGTCAACCCGGTACCCTTCAAGTGCAAACTGGTTGTATGCGGTTGTGAAAATAATACGGGGTTTATTGCTTTTGCTGTTATCAAGCACCCGTGCCAGTTCGATGCCGTTGAGGTCGGGCATTTGAATGTCCAGAAAAACGACGTCAATCTTTTGGGCATGTATAGCCCTTAAAGCCTCTACGGCGCTCGAAAAGCGGCCAGCAAGTTTCAGGAATGGCGTTTGTTCGATAAAGGAACTTACCAGGCCAAGGGCCAAAGGTTCGTCGTCAACAGCTATACAATTTAATATCATGTCAGATCGAGTGTTAGGTGAACTGAATAAATGTTTCCGGCAGTGTTTTCATCAATCAGCAGGGTATGTTTACCGGGGTATAACAGGTCAAGCCTGCGCCTGGTATTGTTTAGCCCTATACCACTTCCTTCCTCTAAGTTATTACTTTGTTCCTTAATAATTGTATTTACAACTACTAATTCAACCGCCGTGTTTTTTTGCTCAACCGCAATAGTGATATTGCTGGGTTGCGTTGCGCTTACGCCGTGTTTAAAAGCATTTTCTACGAAGGGTAAAAATATCATAGGCGCTATGGCCATATCTTTTAATGCCGCGGGTGAAGAGAATTCTATCTTAACCACTTCGGTTAAGCGCAGTTGCATCAAACTGATATAGTCTTTTAAAAATGCAATTTCCTGGCTTAGTTGTGTGGTGCTGTTTTGTGTATCGTACAATACATAACGCATCATGCGAGATAACTGATGGATAGCCTTACGCGAGGTATCTGCATTGACCAGGGTTAGTGCATAGATATTGTTCAGCGTATTAAAAAAGAAATGCGGATTGATCTGCGCTTTAAGGAATGATAATTCCGAACTAATTTTGTCCTGCTCCATTTCCAGGTGTTTTTGTTTGTCATTTTGCCAGTTTTGTATGGTGGTAATACTGGTGCTGATGCCTAAAACCAACGCTATCATCGCAACCATTGCAATGTCCCATTCATGGCTCCTGCCACCCCTGTGTTTGGGCGGGCCATGCCTGTGAAAGGCAGCATCCATTAACTGGGGGAGGTTGAGAAATTTATCGGCGTAAATGTTTAACAATACAATAACTGTGGTTATCCCGATAACTGCCACAAAATAAAGGCCGGTACGGTTTTTTAACAAAAACTTTGGCACCAGAATAGTTGAATTGGAATAGTATGCAAGTATCAGCAAGCTCCAGATAACGCCATTTTTTACCCACAGCTGGTATGGCACTATTATATCTCCCATAAAAGGCTGGAAATAATATATCAAACCAAATACTACCCATATTAATATATGGATAATTACGGTTATCAGCTTACTTTTTGATTTTGGAATGATCATGTCATTGTTTTTAGTTGATTAAGTTGATTGAGTGAGTGGTTAATTATTTGGCTGATCAGGCAAAAGGCTAATTTGGTTAAAAAATCCCGCAACTTTTAAACTTATTCAACCCAATCAACTAATCACCAGCAACATAACAGCAATATTACAAATGTAAATGGAACAAAGACAATCGAAATCTATCAGCAGGTGCAATTTACCGACAGAGGGGTTGTTTTCATCGCCAAAACCCGCCTTTTATGGTCCCCGGTTTAAAACCATGCTTTTGTAGGCTGAAAAACTGCTTTAATCTACTTTTTTAAGGCCCCGGTCTATTTCGTTTTTTTAACATCAAACTTTAGAATTGATTTGTACCATCCAACAAAAACAGAGATGAAATTTTTATATTTTTTTGTAGCCTTCACCCTTCTTATCAGCGTAAGCAGTTACGCCCAATCCGGCCGGGACGTACATGGAACAGTGATTGACTCAACCAAGCAAAGCCTGCCCGGGTCAACCGTTAAAATTTTAATAGGGAAGGATAGCAGTACAACCGTGACTGATTCAAAGGGTGCATTTGTTTTTCCTTCGGTAAAAGGTAGCCAGTTCAGTTTGGTGATACAATCCATAGGCTTTCAGCCGGTACGGCGCCATTTTGCCATGGATAATACCAATAACCCGGTTTTTTTACGGCCAATAATATTGAAGCCTGCAACAACCATGTTAGGAGAGGTTGTTATAAAGGATGTATTACCGGTAAAAATAAAAGAAGACACCGTTGAGTTCAATGCGGCGGCCTATCCGGTTAGGGATGGCGCGCCCATTGAGGATGTGATAAAAAAAGTACCTGGTGCAGATGTGGATGCCAGCGGGAATGTTACTTTCCAGGGGAAAAGTGTAACCAAAGTACGGGTAAACGGAAAGGATTTTTTTGGAGGAGATTTAAAAACCGCCACTCAGAATTTACCAGCCGAAGCGGTGCAGAACGTACAATTTGTGAATGACTACGGCGACCAGGCCAACCTTACCGGGATAAAAACCGGCGAACCCGAAACCGTACTGAACATTAATATAAAAGCCAGCAGGAACCATGGCATTTTCGGGCAGGTAAGTGCAGGCGGTGGCGCCGATGCGATACCACAGGTAGATGGGACAAAGGACGCCGCGCGTTACATTGCGCAAGGCAATATGTTTAATTTCGAAGGCAACCGCCAGATAGCTGTCCTCGCTAATTATAATAACACCAACACCAACCTGTTCAACTTTGGCGGACCAGGCGGTGGCGGCGGCAGGGGCGGACCAGGCGGCCCTCCGGGAGGCGGCAATAGTACCAACGGTATTACTACAGCGCGCTCTGTTGGTGTAAATTACCGCGATACCTGGAGCAAAAAACTAACCGTTTACGGCAGTTACAGCTTTACCGATAATACCGTAAATACCATTAGCAGCACGTTGCAGAACAACATTTTACTAAACGGAAAGAATACGACAAATTCCACCAACAATGAAATGGACAAAAAGATAAACCAGCGGTTTACTTTCAATATGGAATATCGCCCGGATACGCTGAATTATTTCAAGATCAGCCCATCGTATTCGTTTGCAGGTGTTCATTCAACGCAAGCCGAAACTTTTAATCAAATGGTTGCCGATACTACTGCTTTGGCATACAATACAGCTATTTTAAGCCATTCATCATCCCCTGCTTACGGGATAAATGTTTTGTACAACCACCGGTTCAACGGGCATGGGCGTAACTTCAGTATAAATTTAGGCGTGGGCAGATCAACCAATGACCAGTATCAGAACCCGGATAACACCTATACTAAAATTACAACTGCGCCAACTGTTCCGGCCAACCAGTTTATTACTACCAATGCCAATACAGATACCGTTGGCACATCTGTTTCCTACATAGAGCCCATCGGCAAACGTTCGTACGTTGAGGTGAATTACAATTACAAGCATAGCTACACCACATCCGATAAAGAAACAGATACACTAAGCAATGCAGGCCAGCTAAACCAGTATCCTTTGCTGAGCAATAATTATAACTACACCTTTATAACCAATCGTTTCGGGCTTAATTACCGCTTTGTTGAAAAGAAATACAACTACGTTTTAGGTGTTACGGCACAACCGTCTGAATTAGACGGCAGTTCACTAAATATTGCGCCGACGAAGGTGACAAGTTTTAATTTTTCGCCAAACGCACATTTTATTTATAATTTCTCGCGTACACAATCGTTCAGTGCAAACTTTAGCGGCAGCAGTGTAATGCCTTCCTACACCCAATTGCAGCCTGTGCCTGATCTGAGCAACGCATTATACCCGGTAATAGGTAACCCTAACTTAAACCCGCAGTATAATAACACCTTGTCATTAAGGTACAATCATTTTAATTTTGAATCGGGCAACGTGTTTTTCAGTAATTTTTCCTTTATCCAGGCGGATAATTATATTGCCGGCAACACTATTTACTACCCCGACAATTACACGCCAAATCCCCATTTGTCAAAAACTACAGGTACAAGTTATGCCAACGCCAATGGGTATTATTCATCATCAGCTTTTTTTGTATTCAATAAACCCTGGGAAAAGAGAAAATATAATCTATTTCTTATAGGTAATTTCTCTTACAGTAACAATATCTCTTATATTACAGATATTGCTCCGGCTACGTTTGATGAAATCACCGAAAAAAATATCGCCAAAACATTAACTGCCTCTCAGGGTATCCGTTTCAGGCTTGATATAACCGACGTGGTTGATGCAGAGGCTAACACTACATACAGTATCAATTCGTCACAAAACTCTATACATCAATCGGGCATACAGGACAACTTCAGGACCTGGATAGTTGGCCTTAATGGCAAAAACTATTTTTTTAAGGATTGGACCTATAGTTACGACTACTCAAAAACATTTTATTACGGTTACGCCGGTGCAAAAAATCCGAATGTGTTTAATACTTACTTAGAGCGCCGGTTTTTAAAAGGCAACATGGCTACCCTGCGTTTTTCCGTGCTCGACGTATTTAACCAGAACACCGGTTATTCGAGCACACAAACAAGCAGTTATACCTCTCAAAGTAATTATAACAGGCTGGGGCGTTATTACCTGCTAACTTTTACCTACCGTTTCTCCAAAATGGCGGGCAAAACGCCGAATGGCCCGGGACATGGTTTTGGCCCCCCTCCGGGTGGTGGCGGACCGGGCGGCCCTCCTCCGGGTGGCGGACCGATGGGCGAGTAGATTGATGCCATTCAAACAAATTTCAAATTCAACATAGATTAAAACCAAAAAACAAAACATGAAAAAAATTACATTATTAGCGGCAGTTTTATTAACAGGCACCGCTTTATTTGCCCAAACGAAATGGAACGTTGACAAAGCGCACGCAAAAATCGGATTCACCGTAACCCACATGATGCTCTCTGATGTTGACGGCAATTTCAAAACATTTGATGCAACGTTAACTTCTTCAAAAGATGATCTGAGCGACGCTGTTTTCGAGATTACAATTGAAGCCGCTTCGGTTAACACAGACAATGAGATGCGGGATAATGATGTAAAAGGAGATCACTTTTTCGATGTTGCAAAATACCCCCTGATCACTTTTAAAAGCACATCGATCAATAAAATCGATGGAAAAAAATACAAACTGACCGGGAATTTAACCCTGCACGGGGTAACAAAAATCGTTACTTTGGATCTCGTATTCAATGGTGTGGGCAATAGCATGATGACACATAAACCGGTGGCAGGTTTTAAAGTTACCGGCACAATAAACCGCACTAATTTTGGAGTAGGGTCGATACCCGCTGCTATAGTAAGCGAAGAAATTGAGTTAAGGGCAAATGGTGAATTTGACCAGTAGTTGGTTGGGTTAGAGTGGTTGAAAAGGTTGTAAAAGTTGTAGCGGTTTAAATTTTAAACAACTACAACTTTTTCAATTTCTTACTCCTAATAAAGACCTTTTAGTTCCATCAGGGACTTTGGAAAAAGATCAAAGGTGAGATATTGATCCGGATTTGAATCTCAGTACACTAAGGCTAATGATAAATTTGGAAAACAACAAATAAAAATGTACATTTGACAATTAAAATTGTAACAAACAAAAATAAACGGGGTCTAATAAAAAGCGGGTTTCGAAATTCGATATAAAAGAGCTTAGGGTTCCCTGAGGGAGCATGAGAAAAGGCCGGATGTGAGATACCCGGTCTGGATTTAGTTGATTGTTATAGGATTTTTAATTCATAACAGGGCGTTCCGGGGTGAGATACGGAACGCTTTTTTTATGCGTGCAGGGGACTGAAATGGACTACATTTTCAAAAATGTTTTCCCGATAGCCTGTTGCAATGCCGCTTCCATACCGCAACGCCCTGCATAGACCGGCCAGTTATCTAAAGCCGTTGATATTTGGTTAATGATGTTTCCGGCCTTTTTAATATTCATCTGTCTGGCTACTTCCATCAAGTCACTAAGTGTAATTCCATGCCTTTTGCCATTTACGGATAATGATTGCTGACTTACCCAATGGCTGTCCGGGCGGTAAGCGTGGCAAACGTCGTAGGCGGGCGCCAATTTCCATTGTCCGGTTTTATCCATGGTAAATGCGAAGTTTTTGGTGTGGTCGTCACAGTTTCGCGCTATTACGTTAAACACCATCCGGCGATACATTTGTACTGCCTGTGGGTAGTCAAGGCGTAAAGTACGCATCGTTTGGAACAGTTGTTCATAGCTATATGTACCCACATCGTTAAAGTCAAAATGCTGCATTGCACAAAAGCTTTGCATGTGCAGCTTTCCCTTTCCGGGAATGCGGTCAAACCTCCGGGTCATAAAATGCGCGCGCCCGTTTTCTTCCAGCAAGCGGCATTCTGTCATTTCTATTTCACAATCCACAGCCATAAGATGATAGGCCATCTCCACCCTGCCATATTCCCCCGAAGTGCCAAACTGCGCATCATGTACCCCATCTAATTTCATGAGCCACTGTGTAAACCCTTTAGGCGCTTCCGCTTGTCCGCTTCTTACCTCCCCGGTTTTTTCGTTATAAGCAATAAGCGCCTTAGCGCGTGCTCCACCTGCAGAAGTTCCAATTTTTAAAATATCAAGGAGCGCCTTTTCTTCATTTTCAGGCAGATTTGCGTGAAAGTTTTGTTTGCCGGTTAATATAGATTCAGCTATCGATATCAGGCTATCGACCTCAATTTTAGTGGCATTATCTTTTACTTTTGGCACAACAGGTTCAAACTCCAGCGCACCCATTCCCCGGTGACCTATAAAGCACAGCATTTCTATGGGATTCATACTGTTTTCCGGACGCCCTGTTCTGGCGAGCCAGGTATTGATCAAAGTATTACCAAACTTGTCTGGTAATACATCCGCCAGCAATCCGGGCAAACCTTTGAATGTTGCATTACCGCGTAATTCATTAAACGAAAAAATTCTGCCCGCAGCATTGCTAACAGGCATTTTGATTGGTGCTATGTCCAGTTCCGTTCTGGTAAAAGAGGGTTCAAATTCAAAATCAGCTACACCTGTTTCAATGTTCCAGGCAATTGCCCCTACGCGCTGGTTCCATAAATTGATAAATGCTGTTGTGATCATTACCAGCTTGATTTAAAGTCGGTTTTTTCGCCTTTCTTGTCGCTGTTGTGCGCTCTTTGTCTTTTACTTTGTTCCATTTTGGCTAACATCAAAGGGCTTATTTTCTTTTCAACTTCAAAGTTTTTTAAAACAGGCAATTGCTGTAATACCCTTAAAATTTGCACCAGTGTTAGCAAAGTTCCTCCATTTCCCTTTTCTACCTGGATTAAAGTCGAACGATTAATCCCTGCGGCCTCTGCCGTCTGCTGCTGCGTTTTATTTTGCTGTAAACGCGTATCCCGGATAAACAGACCGATTAAATTCAATAAGGCTTTATCGCTCATTGAATACCAGTTAATGTTGTTTTTTTCCATCATTAAATGTTGTTTTATTGTTTAATGATTATTTATGCCAACAAATTTAATAAATATTACTGGGATTTTGAGCAGGCCAATAAGAAATAATGATGCTTTTTTTGTTCAAATGCCTGTTTGGGTTAAGCCAGTGTTAACAAAAATAAAACACCTTAATCAAAGGTGTAACAAACCTGAAATAATCACCGGTAACCGCGAAAATGTTGCAACATCTTCTGAATAATTACGTTTTCTTTGTGGTGCTTTTTTGTCAGCATGTTTATCAGAGTTGAAATTTGAACAAAGTGATTAAACGATTTTATAAAAAAGAAGTCATAAAGAACTGACGACCGAAAAAAAATCATCCATAAAATTAATTGCGGATATAGTTGAAGACACGTAAATATTTACTTTGCATAGCCGCAGTTTTAAGTTCTTTGAATGTTTTTTCCCAACAGGATTCCTTACATAAAATAAGGCAAACGGGCGGGACAGGCAATTCAAAAACACAAACCGTTGATTCGGCCAAACAAACAGACCTTGTTGATATCATTAAAAAAATACTGGATAAAAAGGCGTCACCTGAAAAACGGGAGCTGCCAAAAAAAGCAAACTTTTCTTTTGTTCCGTATGGCGGCTATACGCTGTCAACAGGCTTTACAGTCAATGTATCAGGTAATGTGAGCTTCTTCACCGACGCCGGCCATCAGCAAAACCTTTCGGTGCTGGCTGCCGACATAGGCTATGATTCCAAGATACAGAAAATGTTCCGCAGCCGGTCGGAAATATGGACAAATAAAAACGGTTACAAAATTGTAAGCGATATGCGCTACGAAATATACCCTACGGATACTTATGGACTGGGTACATTTACAACACTTAACGAGGACAGGGATATTGACTACAGGTATCTGCGCTTATACGAAACAGTACTTAAAAAAATAACAACTGATTTTTATGCCGGTATAGGTTATAATTTTGATTATCATTATAATATTACGACAATCGGAAACTCCGGCAGCACAGCTGTTAATTTTACGAAGTATGGACGAACTTCAAGTTCAAAGTCATCGGGCATTGACTTTGCATTTCTGTATGATAACCGCAAGAACCCGCTTAACCCGCCAAGCGGCGCTTTTGCCAGTGTAATTTACCGTGAAAATTTCACTTTTATAGCCAGTAATGCTAATTGGCGGTCGTTACAACTGGACATCAGGAAGTATATTAAATTATCATCACATTCAAACAATGTGCTGGCTATTTGGGGCATTGCTGCATTTACTTCCGGGCATGTACCCTACCTTGATTTGCCCAATACAGGAGGGGATATGTATAACAACAGCGGACGGGGTTACGCGATTGGGCGGTTCCGGGGAAAAAATGAGCTTTATATTGAGGGCGAATACCGCTTTGGATTAACAAAAAACGGATTGCTGGGCGCTGTAATTTTTGCCAATGGCGAGAGCTTTTCGGAACTTAAAAGCAACGCTTTTGAAGGGATTGCACCTGCCGCCGGAACAGGGATAAGGATAAAGCTCAACAAACATTCAAACAGTAACATTTGTATCGATTACGGGTATGGGACCGGTGGTTCAAGGGGCTTTTTTGTAAACCTGGGTGAAGTGTTTTAACTGATCAGGATAAATAATTGAATGCAGGAAAATATTAAATTTTACATTATACCTTTGCGGCTGGGTAAATTTCATGCTGACTTCAGAATTTTCCTTTACTATTGCGGCTTTGCGATGGCCTGATACATCATCTGTCTTTTCGCTAAAATCCGGGCAACGGTTTACCCCGGTTGTTTGTAAAAAAAGATTAAACGTGTGTAAGGATAAACATAAGGAAGTAAATGGTGTTCCTCATAGAAAGAAATGATTAAGAAAGAAACCGGCAAAAAGGAATTTTACAATAGAACTACCTCAAAATGATATGATATTAAAAAAACCGGCAGTTTATATAAGCTGCCGACCCACGATAAATGCAATCGCTGTCAACTTCGGGCTTAAACAGAAGATCCGGTTGTTTTTAGCCGCTGCTAACCTTTAATAAGCAAAAGCTTTCAAAAAAAACATTTTATATTTTATACAAAATCAAAAATTACCCGGCATGGGTTTGATTTTTCAGAAACCATTTTAGCGCATGTGCAAAACTTTAAAGCCAGGATATATTAAAATGATGATGCGCTATTTTTTCGGCATGTTTTTATTTATGCCATTGCTTTGTTTTTCCCGGCAAAAGGATACCCTCGTTAAAAAAACAGATACAATAAAAGTTAAGGCAGACAGCATTAAAAAAGATACAACGCAGCAAAGTACCGGAGTGCATGGTATAATAACAGATGCTGTTTCAGGAAAGCCGCTTGCTTATATCGGCGTCGGTTTTACGGGCAGTAATTTTGGGACCAGTTCTGATGAGCGCGGTTATTATACATTAACAGCACAAGGGGCGTTCAGGCAGGTGAAATTTATCTTTATGGGTTATAAGCCTCTAATAAAACCCATTACTCCCGGCCGCGACCAGGTGCTGAATGTAAAATTAGAAAGCAGCCAGACACAGTTGAAGGAGGTTGTAATTAAATCGGCCAAAAAACAACGCTACAGGAATAAAGGCAATCCTGCGGTTGAGTTAATTCAACAGGTTATTGATCATAAAAATGAAAATAAAATGGAAGATGCAGATTATCTTCAGTATGATCAGTACGAAAGGATCGCGTTTTCACTCGTTGACCTTTCTCCCAGATTCCTTAATGGCAAATTTTTTGCAAAATACCGGTTTTTATTAGATACCAGCCAGGTGGTTGACGGTAAAAAACAGCCCGCACTGCCGGTGTATATGAGTGAAAAACTTTCCCGATATTTTCACAGAAAGAACCCTGAAAAAGCCATCACGGTGCAGCATGAGCATAAAGAAGTTGATTTCAATAGTTTTTTGGATTCAAAAGGGCTGGATATTTATCTGAACAGGCTTTATGGCCAGGTGGATATTTATTCAAACAATATCTTTATCCTTACCAACCAATTTTTAAGCCCGATTGCCGATCATTCCCCCGCGTTTTATAAATTTTTTATCACTGATACTATCCAATCCGGGAATCAAAAGCTTATAGAATTAAGTTTCGTACCCCGGAACCGGGGCGACCTGCTTTTTGAAGGCAAATTACTGGTCACCATGGATGGGCATTATGCCGTGAAAGAAGCCAACCTGAACATCGACAAGCACATTAACCTGAATTTTCTGCGTTCGGTTAAGGTACACCTGGATTTTGAACCCCAGGCAGGCTCGCGGTATTTCCTTGTGAAAAGCGATTTGAAGGCGGATTTTGGTTTGTTTAAGGACAAAGGCGCAGGTTTTGCCGGTGAGCGTACCGTGTTTTTTAATAATTACAAATTGAATACTGCCCTTCCACCGCCATTTTACGATGGCAGCAGTTCGCAAACAGCACCGGATACAAGTAAAGGCGGCCCCGTTTTTTGGGCCAAACACCGCACCGACACGCTGGCTGGTCCGCAGGCGAAAGTGTATTCAAATATGGATAGCCTTGAAACTATACCTTCCTTTAAAAGAGCTATGTGGATAGCCAAGCTTGTCATTGGTTCATACGGCGACCTGGGGCCTGTACAACTGGGGCCATTTGACGCCTTGTATTCTTTCAATACTATAGAAGGGACCCGTTTTAGAGTTGGCGGCAGAACCACTCCTGAATTTAATAAATCTGTTTATCTGGAGGGTTATACTGCTTATGGTTTTAAAGACCAGCACGTTAAATATTACCTCAGCAGCGCCTTTTCTTTCAACCAGCAGGCGCCTTACCTGTTCCCGAATAATTACTTAAAGGTCAGCTACCAGTATGATACCGATATTCCGGGTCAAAATTTTCTGGTTGATAAAGCACAAAGTTTCCTGGAATCATTCACACGAAATAAAAGTGACCTGTGGCTGTACAACAGGATTTTTAAATTGAACTATGTAAAAGATTTTCAGAATCATTTCTCTTATAATATTGAATTTAAAAACTGGCGGCAGCAACCTGCCGGAACGCTTGTTTACCAGGCGGCTGATCCGTTAAACAATCGTCCTGTAAGTCAGTTAACAACCACCGAAGTGAATCTTTTGCTGCGTTACGCGCCAAACGAGAAGTTTTTAGAGGGCACAATTCACAGGTTCACCATACCAGGCAAATATCCGATTTTTACATTGAGGATTAATTATGGTGTTAAAGGCCTGGTAAACGGGGGATATAATTATTTGAATTTAAGCGGTAATATTTATAAGCGTTTTTACCTGTCGCAATTAGGGTTTACAGATGTAACCCTTTTGGGAGGGGCCGTATTAGGGCAGGTCCCGTTTCCGTTGCTGGCCATTCTGCCTGCCAACCAAACTTATGTTTACGACAGCAATGGCTATAACATGATGAATTTCCTTGAATTTGTAAGTGATCATTATGCCGGGCTTAATGTAACGCATTATTTCGGTGGTTTTTTCCTGAATAAGATTCCGGTAATAGAAAGTCTTAAACTGCGCGAAATTCTTTCATTCAAAATTTTGTATGGCGGCCTGCGGGATCAAAATAACCCGTATATCCATGCCAATCTTTATAAATTCCCCACTTATGCCAGCGGGGCGCCGGCCACCTATTTACTTGGAAATACCCCTTATATTGAAGCCGGCGCAGGCGTAAGCAACATATTTAAGGTTTTACGGTTAGATGTCATCCACCGCTTTAATTACCTGAATCAACCCGGTGTTACCCCGTGGGGGCTGCGGTTCAGCTTTTCACCTGATTTGTAAAATGGGATCATCAAAATTTCACAAGGCGCAGTTATGTTGATTATCAATGTGATTTTTTAGGATTGTTTCGCTTACGGCAGCGACGATGGCACGCGTGTACCGTTGGGCGACTCCGTGTACCGTTGGGCGACCCCGTGTACCGTTGGGCCGCCACCGTGTACCGTTGGGCGACCACCGCGTGGCATTGGGCGACCACAAGGGATCGCCCCTACGGATGTTTTTTGAAAAAGACCGGCCGATTTTAACGATAAATACGAACGATAGGTAGGGGCGAACCCTTGTGGTCGCCCTTGGATACGTTATGGTCGCCCTTGGATATCTTGTGGTCGCCCCTGGAGTCCTTGTGGTCGCCCTTGATGGAAGTACCCCTTGCGGAAATATCCCCGCTTGTGTCAGCAGTAAACAAATGATTACTCAGCCCAATACCCGCTTGCAAATCCCTGCCAAATTTCGTATATTTACTATTTTCCATAGGCTTTAAAATTAGCAGCTCCCAAATTACAAGCCGAAATAAAAAATATGCGCCATACCCTGTTTTTCGGGTTAAGTTTGCCAACTTCTTTGAAATATTTTGTATATTTTCTTTATATACAACAGGTTAACAAAATTGAAGTCCGTTTTTTCACGATAAGCTAAACGCATTTAGCCTTCAGAATCGAATTTTTTATCACGCCCTAAACGCGTTTAGCCTTCAGAACTGAATTTTTTATCACGCCCTAAACGGGTTTAGCCTTCAAAAGTCAATTTTTTATCACACCCTAAAAGCGTTTAGCCTTCGCGATTTATTTTTTTATCACGCCCTAAACACGTTTTGCCTCTAAAACCTCCCGATAACTATCGGGATCAACCATTTTCGCTAACTTTGCTTTACCAATTATACATAAATGCCGAAACAGGTTAATACTACTTACGATGCCATAGTAATCGGCTCGGGCATCAGCGGGGGATGGGCCGCCAAGGAACTTTGCGAACAGGGTTTAAAAACCCTTGTGCTGGAGCGCGGCCGCAACGTGGAACATAATAAAGACTATCCCACCGCAACCATGGACCCCTGGGAGTTTAAACACCGCGGGCACATGACAAGGGCGTTTTTGAAGGAAAATCCGCTGATCAGCAAAGCCGCAGGCTATGGCGAAGAGGATGCGCATTTTTTTGTGAAGGATAAGGACCATCCCTACATACAGGAAAAACCATTCGACTGGATTCGGGGTTACCAGGTTGGGGGTAAATCGCTCACCTGGGGGCGCGCCTGCCAGCGCTGGAGCGAATTTGAATTCACCAATCCTGCCCGCTTTGGCTACGGTATTGAATGGCCTATAGGGTATGCCGATGTAGCGCCATGGTACGCGCATGTTGAAAAATTTATCGGCGTTTGCGGCAACAGGGATGGCATTGAAGCCATGCCTGATGGTGAGTTTCTGCCGCCGTTTGAAATGAATTGCGTGCAGTCGCTGCTCAGTCAGAAAATAAAAGAAAACTACCCCGATCGTCACCTGGTGCATGCCCGCTGGGCGCATCTTACCCAGCCCAACCAAATCCACCTTGACCAGGGCAGGGCACAATGTCATGCCCGTAATGAGTGCATGAGGGGCTGTCCGTTTGGCGGCTATTTCAGTTCGGTAAGTTCAACCCTGCCCTGGGCAAAAAAGACAGGAAACCTTACCGTAAGGCCTTTTTCGGTAGTGCATTCCATTGTTTACGACGAGCAAAAGGGCAAAGCCACCGGCGTAAGGGTAATTGACGCCAATACCAAAGAGGTAATTGAATACCAGGCGCGCCTCATTTTTTTAAATGCATCGGCGCTTAACAGTAACCTGGTGCTGCTTAACTCCGTTTCCGGTCGTTTCCCTGATGGTTTGGGTAATGACAACGGCCTGCTGGGCAAATATGTAGCCTTCCAGAATTACCGGGCCTCCGTCACCGCTACTGTGGATGGCTTTTTGGATAAGTACTATTTCGGGCGAAACCCTACAGAACTCATCTTAGCCAACTACCGCAACCTGCACAAACACGAAACTGATTATTTTGGCGGCTTTACTACCTTTATGGGGGCCTATCGCCCAACGCATCCTGCTCAAATTAACGGCCCCGAAATTGGCGCAGCTTATAAAGATGCCTTAACGGAGCCGGGCGGCTGGCAACTGTACATGTATATGCAGGGCGAAACAGTGCCAAAAGCAACAAATCATGTGCGTTTAAGCAAAGATCAGAAGGACCAGTGGGGTATTCCTTTATTGATCACTTCGGTGGAATATGACGATAACGATGAGCGCATGATTCAGGATTTTTTAACCCAAAGCCGCGAAATGCTGGAGAAAGCGGGCTGCAAAAACATCCAAAGCAACGAAAACAAACAGGCCCCGGGTCTTGATATTCACGAAATGGGCGGCTGCCGGATGGGTAAGGATACTGAAACCTCGCTGCTTAACCAATGGAACCAGTTGCACCATTGCAAAAATGTATTTGTGACAGACGGAGCCTGTATGACCACTACCGGCAACCAAAGCCCATCCATACTTTATATGGCGCTGACAGCCAGGGCGGCAACTTATGCGGTGGGGGAGATGAAGAAGGGGAATTTGTAGTTCATTGGGGGCTGTTTAATGCTATTAAGTTAAGAAAATTTACACGCGCTGCCAAAGCCTTTTAGCCCCACCTAAATCCTCCCCGGTAGGGAGGACTTAAAAAAATAAACGGGAGCGCAGTTAAAGTCTCCCCAACCGGGGGAGACCTGCCTGCCGGACAGGCAGGTTTAGAGGGGCTGAATCACGAAGGCATCCTTGACTCAATAGTATTGGGGGTGCTGTTTTGCAGGCCCTGTACTGGTTCATGCGGTGAATATCAATATTTAAAATATGATAATTATCAGTGTGCAGGCAACATTTATTCAGTAATCTTGCTTATTGAAAACTGTTAATTAAAATAACGGGCAGGATGCATCCAGATCCCCTTGTAAGGAAGCAAAAGCAATGAATACAAAAGAACTTATCAAAACAGTAAACACGCTATTAGCCGGTGATAAAGGTTTGCTTGCAATGGACGAAAGTACCGCAACGTGCAACAGGCGGTTTGAAGAGGCCGGTATTCCGCAGACCATAGAATACCACCGGGCCTACCGCGAGCTGATTGTGACCACCCCTGGTTTGGGCAAATGCATCAGCGGCGCTATCTTGTACGACGAAACCATTTACCAGGCCACTAAAGACGGTGTACTGTTTGTTGATATATTAAAGCAGGCAGGCATTGTCCCCGGTATAAAGGTTGACGAGGGTACTACCGACCTTGCAGGCTTTCCCGGCGAGAAAATTACGGTGGGCCTGGATGGTTTACAGCAGCGTTTGGCTAAATATCACGCTTTGGGTGCAAGGTTTGCAAAGTGGAGGGCAGTAATTTCTATCAGTACTGTTCATCCTTCGCGGGGCTGTATCGAGGCCAATATGCATGCGCTGGCGCGATATGCAGCGATGTGCCAGGAAGCAGGTATTGTGCCGGTTGTTGAGCCCGAAGTGCTGATGGACGGTTCGCACAATCTTAAAAAATGCTTCGATGTTACGGAAAGGGTACAGCATGTGCTTTTTGACCAGTTATTTGCCCAAAATGTAAACCTGCAGGCTTTAATTTTAAAACCCAATATGGTATTACCCGGCCTGAGCAGTTCGAGACAGGCAGATATTAATACGGTTGCCGAGGCTACGGTAACCTGCCTGCTGCAATCGGTGCCTGCCGCAGTACCGGGAATAGCCTTTTTATCAGGCGGGCAATCTCCCGAAATGGCAGCGGCGCATTTAAACGCCATGCATGTTAAGTATAAAGGCAAATTGCCATGGGCGCTTACGTTTTCGTTCGCCAGGGCCATTCAGCAACCGGCCCTCGAACTATGGAAAGGTAAGGATGAAAATATAGGGGCAGCCCAAAAAATGCTCTGTAAAAGAGCCTGTCTGGATAATGCTGCAAGGCGCGGCGAATACAATGCTGAAATGGAAAAAGGTGAGTAGTCAATAGTGAGAAGTGAGTGAGTTATAAGAAATACTCACCACTCACCTCTCACTACTCACCTCTCACTACTCATCAATCCACCACTTCAATAACGCTGCTTTGCTCAATATCCCTTGATGAGGCGCCGGCAAGCAGCTTGTATTTACCGGGTTCAACCACCCATTTGCTGGTTTTAACATCGTAATAAGCAAGGTCTTTTACCGGGATGCTTAGGGTAACAGTTGCAGTTTCTCCAACGGCTACGTTAATCTTTTTAAAAGCTTTTAGCTCTTTATCAGCGCGGTCAACTATTGAACCGGTTTTGCTAACGTACAACTGAACGGTTTCTTTTCCGGCATATTTACCGGCGTTCTTTATTTTTAAAGTTGCGGTAATGTATTCCGAAGGTTTATAGCTTTTTTTATTGGTTTGAAAACCTGAATATTTATAACTGGTGTATGACAGGCCATACCCAAAGCAATAAAGCGGTTCTATTTTTTTTGTGTCGAACCAACGGTAACCAACAAGGATGCCTTCTTTATAGTCAACCTGTAAATTATCGCCCGGATAGGCGTTTAAAGCAAATGCAGGGGAATCTTTCAGATCAGCCGGGAAAGTGAATGGCAATTTACCGGACGGGTTTATTTTGCCGGTCAAAATGTCGGCAAGCGCATTCCCATTTTCGGCGCCATTATACCATGACCACACTATGGTACGGTTGCTTTTTTTGATCTGGCCAATATTATATGGCGCGCCGCCAACTACCACCACAACGGTATTCGGATTGGCAGCGGTAACGGCGTCAACCAATGTTTGTTCGCCAAATGGCAGGCTAAGGTCTTTGCGGTCGCGGCTTTCGCTTTCATAATCGCGGTTGCCGCCAATAAACAGGATCGCCATGTCGCAGCTTTTAGCAACGGCAACTGCCTGCTCAACCAAAGCCGGGTCTGCACCTTTGGTATCATCGTTTACAAATGCACCGGACGATTTATAAGCGCCCGAATAACCCTGTGAAAATTTAATATTTACCGTTTTTCCCAGCCTGTTTTGCAAACCTGCCAATGCGGTTACCTCATATCTTGCTTTAACACCAGCGCCAAATCCACCCAAATGAAAAGTGCGGGTAGCATTATCGCCAATCACCGCTATGCTTTTTATTGCAGAAGTATTTAAAGGCAGCAAATGCTGGTCGTTTTTTAGCAGTACAATTGATTCTGATGCTATATCATAAGCAGTTTTACTGTGTGCAGGCGTATTAATAGCGCCTTTCGGCAGGTCGGCGCTCATATCAGTATGGTACAGCACCCAAAGTATGCGGTGTACTTTCTCGTCTATCACTTTAATGCTTACTTTGCCGGCCTTTACAGAATCAAGCAGTTTATCGGCAAAGTAATAGGTATTGTAAGGCGGGTTTGACCCCATCTCAACGTCGAGGCCATTTTTTGCCGCGTTAACTGTACTGTGTGTGCCGCCCCAGTCGCTTATTACAGCGCCTTTAAAGTTCCATTCGCCTTTTAAAACCTTGTTCAGCAGATAATCATTTTCGGAACAATAAATGCCGCGGAGTTTGTTGTAAGCCGACATAATGGTCCAGGCATTGCCTTCGGTTATGGATGCCTTAAAAGCGGGCAGGTATATTTCACGCAGGGCGCGTTCATCTATTGTCACGCTTACGCGGTCGCGTTCAAACTCCTGGTTGTTTACAGCAAAATGCTTTACACAAGCCGCTACATGCTGGCTTTGGATACCTTTTACAGATTGTACAGCCAAACGGGCATTTAAAAAAGGGTCCTCCGAGTAATATTCATAAGTACGTCCGCAAAGCGGCATGCGGGCAATGTTGAATGCCGGGGCGAGCATTACATTTTTACCGCGCGCACGTGCTTCTTCGCCCATGTCATGTCCGTAGCGATAGGCAAGTCCCGGGTTCCAGGTAGCTGCCAGAGCCGATCCGTTAGGGAAAAAAGTAGCAGAGTCGGTAGTGAGATTGGCTGAACCCCATCCTTCCTTAACATCCTCACGGACACCCAAAGGACCGTCGTCAGTCATAATTTCGGGAATATCCAAACGCTTAATCCCCCCCGCAGAAAATATGCCATTGGCATGCAGCAGGGATATTTTTTCTGCCAGCGTAAGTTTTTTGATGAGCGATGAGATTTTTGAATCAATAGACGCACCTTTTTTAGTTTGGGCGTTGACATTAGCAAATGCCGCGGCCATAAATACGCCGCATAATAAATACCTTGAAAATTTAGTTTTCATGATGATCTTGAGTAATGGATTTGGTGGTTTAACAACCCGATAGTCAGCTTATCAGGTGGTGTATTTCGGACACAAAGTAAAACTAAAATACGGGCTTGAAAAATTATATTTACAAATACTTTATCGGCGATGCATTTAGTTTGAACTGAAAATATAGAACCTGACAATAAACATCTTTAAAAATACCAAAAACGGCTTCGTATTTGAAGGTTTTAAAGTTGAAAATGATTGGCCCTGCCAATTGAAATTATTTGTAATATAAGTATTATCTTTAAGGGGTTATCACGGCGTATTTTAAAACATGCAGGCGCCAAAACTGTTATATTAAAATCTGATGCTGAAAAAATAAAATTTGTTGTAATTGATTATCGCCAACAATTGGTCGGAAAGAACTGACGAAGAAATCATAAATCAATTGAAGACATGAGCCTGCATACAAAAACTAAAGTAGTGATTATTGAAGATGATCCGGTTATCAGGAATGGTTATCATTGCCTGATAAACGGGGCGGAGGATTGTTTTGTTACCAACAGCTATGGATCTGTAGAAGAAGCCATAAAAGGGATTAAAAACGATTTTCCTGATGTTATATTACTTGATATTGATTTTACGGGTATTAATGGTATTGAGGCTATTCCCTTACTCAGGAAAAACCATCCCGGTGTTCATGTTTTAATTTTAACTGTTTATGATTCGGAAGATTTAGTTTTTGAAGCGCTGCGTAACGGGGCATCGGGTTACCTGACAAAAAATATCTCATCCGAAACTATTGTTTCATCAATAAGGGAATTAATGCAAGGTGGCGCGCCGATGAGTGCCGGTATCGCCAGAATGGTTATAAAATCATTTCAAAAAAGCCTGGATTCTCCACTATCCAAAAGAGAAGGGCACGTGCTGGAATTGATTTCCGCCGGGAAAAGCCGGACCCATATCGCCGATGAATTGTTTATCGAGCCGTGTACAGTTAAAACGCATATCAAAAATATATACCTGAAATTAGAGGTTCATTCAAAAGAAGAAGCTTTAAAAATCGCAAGGGAACACAGGTTGATTAAATGATTTATCTTGTATTTTAATTACCGGCCGACGGGCTTAAACAGTAATTTCCATACGTTCATTCCTGTAATTAACGGGTGTTACTTTAAACCTGGTTTTAAATAGCCGGATAAATGAACTGGCCGAATCAAATCCAACCATATTTACTACTTCGTTAACTTCATAATTTGTTGTTTTTAACAAATACGCGGCGTTTTTTAGCCTTGTTGCCATCAGGTATTGATGCGGCGAGCAATAATAAACCTGTTTAAATGTTCTGAATAAGTGCGTTGTTGATAAACAGCAATAATGGCTGATATCTTCGAGGGTAATTGCCCGGTTATAATTACTTAATATAAAGTCCTTTGATAAATTAAGACGCTTAAAAACTTCTATCCTGGTACTGTAATTTATCATATTCAGTTTTTCGCTTTTCGCTACTATTTCCTGATGATAAAGCCTGTAAAAAAGAAACAAACAATGGTATATATATTCGTCAATCAATAACTCGTCAATCAGCCAGTTATGAAAATGATGCGTCAGGTGAACCAGGTTATACATCATATCACCTTTAAACGGATAGATAGTTTCTAAAAATGTCGGGGTACTGTTTTTATTGAAATTATATGGGTTTTCAAGTAAGTGGATATCGTCGTGTATAATATTATAATGAAATTCTGCTAAGAAGGCCGAAGAAAACATGACCGCAAAAGTGTTCACGGGTATATCGGAATAAATCTTCCTGCTATATAACGTGCCATCATTAATAACCAGAAAATTACCGGGATATATATTAAAATCTTTCTGCCCGATGGTGTAATGTTCATTCCCGTTAAATACAAGCCTTATCGAAAATTCATCACGCTGGTTTGTATAATAGGCATCACCGGTAACCTCGTTATATAATTTGTTTTGATTATATAATATTTTTATATTTTTCACAGATCAGTTATCAGAATAGTTTCTCTTCTCTAATAAAATATATTCATTCCCCCATTTGTCAGATGCTTCAAATGCCAGCCCTTCCGGCAGATATTTTGGTTTGCTGTAAAATGTTATTTCATCTGCTTTTTTTAAATTATAATATTCTTTTAAACAATCGTCGGTATTGATGACAATGGTTTGGCTACAAATATTTTTGTTTGCTAAGACATAAGATCTTTTAACTGCAAACAGGTACTGATTTCCGTAGCTGTTTTTCAGCGTAATACATTTTAAGTTTGTATTTAACGTTCCTTTTTGTTCAGTGTCAGCGGGACTGACAGTAAATCCCAGTTTTTTAGTTAAAAAGTTAAGGACTTTATCGGGTTCGTTCACCAGTAACATAAACCCATTGTCATTTTGACATGCAGTTGAGTTTTTCATAAAACCGTCTAATAGTTAATTATCTGTTTCTTGGTTCGATACTTGTAAAGTTCCTGAATGTGATTGCCTTTTTTATCCCCCAAAATGGTGGATTTTCCCATTTAAACAAAAAAGTTACAATTCGAGATTGGGAGTTTTCGCACATCCGGCAGAAATTATAAGCCCTAATATTACGAAACCTATATTGGGTTTAGAATTATTAACTGCCTTATAATTTTGAAGATGAAGTACACCAATATCCCTCCTTAACGGTGTGTTCAAGTAATCGGTAATGACTACTTACCAGCGTTATAATTAATCCAGACTCATTAATTCAATTTAACATGAAACGAAAATTACTTATTATCTTATTCTTAACCTTTTCAGCACTCGTACAGGTTTTTGCACAAAACCGGACGGTAACCGGTACAGTTACAGCCAAAGACGACGGCTTACCCCTGATGGGAGTAACAGTAAAGGTGAAGGGATCCACATTGGGTACCCAAACTAACCCGGCAGGTAAATACACACTGTCGGTGCCACAGGGCGCTACCTTGGTTTTTAGCTTTATTGGCTTTGAAACCCTTCAGGTTCCGGTAACGGGACCAACTATAAACGTGATACTCATCTCATCAAACAACCAGCTTGGCGAGGTGGTGGTAACCACCTCCCTCGGTATTAAACACCAGGAAAGGGACCTGGGTTATTCTACAGCGACCATTACGCCTAAAGAGTTAACCGCAACAGATGTTACAAACGTTGCCAACGGTTTAACAGCAAAGGTTTCGGGTTTGGCTGTATATACCCTCGACGCGGGTGTCGATCCAAACGTATCCATTGTTCTTAGAGGTAACCGTTCCCTTGAAGGTAATAACAATGCTTTGATCGTTTTGGACGGTATTCCAATTCCGAACGGGACTTTATCGTCTATTAACCCTAATGATGTAGCCGATATTACCGTTTTAAAAGGAGCCAGTTCATCAGCCCTTTATGGTTCTGAAGCTTCAAACGGCGCGATACTGATCACGACCAAAAGGGGAACGACTAACGGCAAACCTACAATTATCTACCAAAACTCGGTACAGGCCGAACGTGTGGCATTTTATCCAAAATTACAAACCCAGTTCGGTACGTATGGCGGTGAAGGCGGCGCTTATGTTGATCAACTTACCGGTTTTTCAAATTATGTGCCTTACGAAAACCAGCAATACGGGCCTCCCTACAATGGCGCAATGGTACAGTTAGGCGCGCCGATCGGCAGTGCTAACGGTCCTGTAAATATGGTAAAATATTCGCCATATCCTACCAGCCCTATCGAAGCATTCTTCCAGACAGGTATTACAGAGCAAAATGATATCTCTTTCCAGGAGGGCGACGCCAAAAACTCGTTCTATATGTCTGCGCAGAGTGTTTACCGGACTACGGTAGTGCCCAACGATAAAAACATAAAAAATGCGTTTAGCGTAAGAGGGCATCGTACTTACGGTATTTTCTCGGTCGATTATTCAGCAGCCTACACCAAAACCAGCATCAGTACCTATAATGATGCGACCACCAACGGCATAGCGGGCAGTTTTGTTACAAATGCCGGTGCTAACAGCCTTTATTCTTCTATCTTGCAATTGCCGGCATTTTATAACATCAAGCAATTTCAAAATCCGGACGGCTTTTATGGAAACCCGAATGATTTCCCCGACGCATACGCAATTAACCCTTATTGGGTAATTGATCATTCCCGTCGGGATATAAGCCGCGATGTTTTATTGTCGCAGTTAAAATTAAAAGTGGAACCTACTAAATGGCTGGATGCCAGTTACCAGATATCTGATAACTTTGGTATAAACCAGGAGCGGGACATTAAACAAGAGGTTGATTTTACCCCGTATGCCATTAGTGATTACTGGCAGGCCGGTAATGTGCCATCGGGCTTTAAAACCGGTAAATCGCCGGGTTTTGTACAAGATTTTTACGCCTACGGCGATGGTAACGGCGAAAGCGGAAGCGGTCCGGGCTATTCACGCGTTCAGGGTGATGCGGTTTTAGATTTCCACCATAACTTTTTGAATGACCTTAGTACCAGCCTGATCATAGGCAACTCTATTCGTTCGCAGTATTCAAAGGTGATGGTAACCAGCAGCAATCAATTACTGCTTAAGGATTTTTATAATATCAATACGGTCGGCGGTTTTCCAAATGCCGCTGAAGGCTCGGCTGTTGTAAATAACATCGCCTATTTCGGTGATTTGAATATTGGCTGGAAACACTTTATTAATTTTGAAGCCACTTTAAGAAACGAGCAGGATTCGAGGTTATCAAAAAAGGAACGCAGCTTTTACTATCCTTCGGCAAAGCTGTCATTTATCCCAACCGATGCGATACCCGGTTTAAAAGACAGCAAAATTTTAAACTATGCCAAACTTTACGGATCATTCAGCCGTGTGGGTAATATTGATATCAATCCTTACAATATATTCAACACTTATAATGTGACTAATGGTTTCCCTTATGGCTCATTGGGCGGTTTAACCGCAGGCACCGAAAACTTCAGTCCTACATTAAAGCCGGAGTTAACCACTGAGATTGAATTTGGCGCCGAACTGCAGTTTTTAAACAGCCGTTTAAGCGTTAACGCTACTTATTACGATCAGCATGTTAAAAACCAAACAGTTGCTATCACTACATCAGTGGCTACAGGTTATAGTACATCATTACTAAATATCGGTGAAACTGAATCAAAGGGTGAAGAATTACAAGTAACCGGCCAGATATTAACCCAGGCCCAAAACAAGTTTGGCTGGACGCTGGGCGGCAACTTTTCCATCAACGACTCAAAGGTTATTTCCCTATTGTCCGGTAAAAGTTCCCTCGATTTGGGTAATGGGCAATTCGCAGTGGTGAACCAGCCCTTCCCCCTGTTAGAGGGAACAGATTTTGTACGTGACCCAAAGGGAAATGTGGTTGTTGATCCCGTTACAGGTTATCCAAGCCAGGCACAAACCTTAACCACTTTTGGCAGGACTACCCCTAAATACAATTTAGGCGTAAACACAAGTTTTACCTATAAATTTGTCAGCTTATCGGCTGTGGCCGAATACAGGGGCGGCGATGTTCTTTTTAATGGCCTTGGCGGAACCATGACCTTTACCGGTGCAGGCCTTGAAACGGCATTAGCGGGCCGCGAAAGGTTTATTTATCCCGGTTCAGTAATTCAAACCTCGCCGGGCGTTTATACGCCAAATACCAGTGTAGTTGTTCAAAATGGTAATTATGGTTTCTGGCAGCAATCAGTATTTAGCGGAACTTCGAGCCCCTTTGTAACAAGCGGCGCTTTCTGGAAGATCAGGGAAATAACCCTGTCATTCAACCTTGACCAGTTTGTTAAAAACAGTAAATTTATAAAGGGCGCCACGTTTGCATTAACAGGCCGCAACCTGTTTTTATTTGTACCAAAGACCAACTACTGGGGCGATCCTGAGTTATCGAACGCAAGCCCTACCAGTAACCTGCGGGGTGTAAACAACGATGGACAAACGCCGGAAACAAGGGTATATGGCGGTAGTGTTAAATTAACATTCTAATTTTAACGAACAGAGAGATGAAAAAATATATTTTACTTATAGCGGTATTTTTTACAATTGGAGTTGCCAGTTGTAAAAAGGACTTCCTCAGCCAGGAAGTAAACCCAAACAGTCCATCGGTAACCACACCCCAGCTTACCTTAGCCGGTGCTTTGGCTACCACGGCGGCTATTGTTAACGGGGGCGATTATTCAAATTTTGGCGTTTGGGTGCAATACTGGACAAACAGCGGCAACTATGTGCCAAATGCCGCATTAGATGCGTTCCAGATCAACAATACGTCGTTTACGCAGCCATGGATTGATCTTTATCAAAATTTAACCAATTATAATAGCCTGCAAACAACCTCGGCGGCGGTGCCTGCAGATGCAAATTTCCGGGCAATTGCCATGATCATGAAAGCCTACGATTTTGAGCAGCTGGTTGATCAGTTTGGCGATGTGCCTTACAGCCAGGCTTTCCAGCCATCAACTATACTTTTCCCCGCCTATGATAGCGGGCAGGCAATTTATAATGACCTGGTAAAACAATTGGACGCGGCAATCGCCCTGATCAATAGCAGCGGCAGCGCAACCAATCCGGGCGTTTCGGATATTGTTTTCGGCGGAAATATGGTCGGCTGGAAAAAATTCGCGAACTCAATTAAACTGCGCCTCGCCATCCGTCAAAGCAACCTCGGAACTAATGCCGCTGCGACCGATCTTGCGGCGACCTCAGCCGAAGGCTACCTGGATGGAAACCTTGATGCTGAAGCAAATCCGGGGTATGCAAACCTCGCGGGAAAGCAGAGCCCGTTTTGGGCAAACTATGGTGTCGACGCCAATGGTAACGCTACATTTCCAAACGTGTATTACAGGGGCAATAAATTTTTTATAAACAAGCTAAACAGCTTTAACGACCCACGGACAACTTCGATCTATTATGGAACAAGCGGATCCCTCGGATTAACCATTGCCG
Source organism: Sphingobacteriales bacterium (assembly GCA_044448725.1). Taxonomy (GTDB): domain Bacteria; phylum Bacteroidota; class Bacteroidia; order Sphingobacteriales; family Sphingobacteriaceae; genus Mucilaginibacter. The sequence goes on from JBIOHE010000002.1 coordinate 34,867, forward strand.
GCAATACTTTTGGCGACCCTCAAGGCTCCCCGACTGTTCAATCCAACCCCGGCACCAGCGCTGTAGGGCCCGGCCTATTGATATCAGCCAGTCAAAACGCCATACTTTTTTCGGGGGCCGAATCATTGTTTTTGCAAGCAGAGGCGCTCCTTAAGGGTTATAGTATAGGCACACCCTTTCCTTCTGCCCAAAAAGCATACGAAGCAGCTATTACTGCATCATTTGTAGCTATGAAGGCGGGCTCAGTAACCACTTACGATGGTAACGGCAATCCAACGACCACAGCTTATGCTTCGAATGCAACTTCGGCAGCATTGGCGGTTACTTATTATAGCCAGGCTATACCAAATGTTGGATGGGCTGCGTCACCGAATCAACTAGAGGCGATTATTTATCAAAAATGGATAGCGCTGGATGGCTATAATGTATTGGAGCCTTACCTGGAATATGAGCGGACAGGTTTCCCCATCTTGCCTAACCCGGTATCAATTGATCCAACGGCCCTATCGACAACTTTGCCGGTAAGGCAATTTTATCCGCAGGAAGAGCTTAACACCAACGCAGCCAACCTGGCCAAAGAGGGCACAATTAACATTTTTACAACCAAAATATTTTGGGCCAAATAATTTAGAAGAACATGAAAAAGCGATTTTATATTATAACCACTATAACGCTATCGGCGACTTTGCTCAGCTTAAGCTCGTGCCTGAAGGATGATAGCCATTTTATAAATTTTGCGGGCGCAGGCGCCACGATTGAATTGCCCATCGAGGCGTATGACGGCATCGGCAATTTAATACCTGAAGCGAATAATATTTCTTCAAAGCCATCAATTTTGCCCACTATTGTCAATGTGGCTTCACCAAAGCCATTAAGCACAGCACTTAATGTTACCTTAGCGCTTGACCCGGCTGCTTTAACTGCTTACAATGCAGCTAACGGTACCACTTATAGTATATTGCCGCCTGCCGACTATAGCGTGACTAACTGGACAGTTACCATACCGGCCAACCAGCGTGAGGCAACGCTGAACGTCAGCCTTAATACCAGTTTAATTGACCCTTCACAAATATTTGTATTGCCTATCAATATTGCCAGCGCCAGCGGGCAGAAGATCAATCAGTATAACACTGTATTGTATGCCATACAGGTAAAAAACGCATACGATGGCCAATATACTGTTACCGGTACGCTGACAGATGTGGTAGCTCCGACAATAACCGGCGCTTATCCAAACACTGTTAACCTGATTACCCAAAGTGCTACAACGGATGCATATTACGATACTGGCAACGGTTATTTCCACGATATATTATCAGGCGGAGTGGCGAGCGTATATGGCAGCTTTGCACCGGTGTTTACATTTGATCCAGCAACAAATAAAATCACCAGCGTTACAAATTACTATGGGCAATTTTCAGGTTCACATGTGAGATCAGCTGAATTAGATCCAACAGGTACAAATGGGTTTACATCAGGAACACCTGGAGCCGCAGGATCAGTTTTTCAAGTCAGTTATTTCCTAAGTCAGGGAAATCCAGCTGCGGTGCGTACAACCTTTGTCGAAACCTGGACCTATGTAGGTGGAAGGTAATTTATACAGTTTATTCATTCAGGCTTCCCGGTGCTTCGGGGGCCTGAATGTATATACCGTTTGGCGATTTATAATTCACTTAGTGATTCCCTGTCCGACATTAAATCCGACGAACTTCAAGATGTAACTAATGGTGGTTTTAACATTTGTTATTAATTAAGCATTGATTAACAGGTGTTTAATTGGCATTGATTTCAAAAAAATAAAGGAATAATACCTCGCGTATCATTCCTTTATAATTAACTATTAACTAATCTTAACTGATCTGAAAAAACTAGTTATACAAATCTGTATATTGTTTCGGTAAACGGATGTGCGAATGCTTCCAATTTAAAATGGTCATAATTTTTGGTTATTTATCCATTTTTAGCCTTATCACATTAAACGAATAACCTTTAAGGTTTAATTTTATATGGTTATCCTTAAAGGTTACCACACTCTTCACAGGACTAACCGCTAAAGGTGCATCCAATGAATTAACGCTATTCAAATCATCGCTTTGCAGTGTGGTTAAGTCGCCGTTAGCAGCTGCATTTACACCATTTACCGAAAAATCCGCTTTTTGTTCATCTTTCCCCGTATTAACAATTTTAATGATCAGCTCGTGCGTATTGGCATCCAAAGCCGCAGTTGCAAAACAGCCGTCCTGCCCGGTTACGGCTTCGTTATTTAGTGTAACAGGTACCACATCTGTTCCCTTGTTTAAAGAAAACAACTGCTGGACATAATAATCAGGCGTGCCGTACGAACGCAGGTTATCAAACCAAATCAGGTCGGGCGTCCATTGCCAGCCATCAACGTGGGCAAATAAGGGTGCATACGACGCCATATTTACCACATCGGCGTTACGCTCTAAACCTGTCATAAAAGCAGCTTCGGAGATAGCGCATTGCCAGTTATTTCTATTCTGCGGACTAACGGTAGCCACACTTTGTGCCGCATATTCGCCCGCGAAAATTTTAGGGCCCTTACGGTCGTAATTATCGTAGCGCTTTACATTCTGTAAAAACCAGTCGGGCGAACGGTAATAGTGTTCATCAAGTATATCTGCATGAAGGCTCCTGAATGCAGTATTCAGGAAATCAAATTTGTCACCATCAGGATCAGGCCCGACGCTCGTAACAAGTTTCATGGCGGGGTATTTGGCTTTGATAGCCTTTTCAAATATCTTCCAGCGTTCAACGTACTGGGGGCCCCATTGTTCGTTGCCAACGCCCATCAATTTTAAATTAAATGGTTTTGGATGACCAAGGTCCGCACGCTTTTTACCCCACTTTGTTGTAACAGGCCCGTTTGCAAACTCAATAAGGTCAAGTGCGTCCTGAACATAAGGGCCAAGCTGGTTTAAAGGAACCAGTTCGCAGGTATTAAACTGGCAGGCCATACCGCAATTAATAATTGGCAGCGGCGATGCGCCGATATCTTCGGCCAGTTCAAAATATTCCAGAAAACCTAAGCCAAAGCTTTGAAAATAATCGGGCGTTGACCGGTGTGCAAATTCAGTATTCCAGCGATTTACGATCATTCTGCGGCTGACTACATCACCTATCGTTTTTTTCCATTGGTAGCGGGTATCCAGTTCACGGCCTTCAACAATACAACCGCCCGGAAAACGTAAGAATCCAGGTTTCATATCAGCCAGCTTTTGTACCAGATCGGCACGCAAACCGCCGGGACGTTGTTTCCAGGTATCCTGCGGAAAAAGCGAAACCATATCCAAATCAACAGAACCTGCGCCTTTTAGTAAAACTTTAAGGCTTGCCTTCGGCTCTGTTTCAGTGGCAGTAAAACTGGCTGTATATTTTTCCCATTCCTTTGACGACAGGGTAACAGTTGTACTGCCAATAACTTCATTATTCGGGTTAACCAATTCAATTTGCAGGCCACTGACAGCGCCTTCAGGCAGTTTAGCCAAAACTGAAAAATTATATTGGCCGCCCTTTTTTATTCCCATCCCACGGAACCCCTCGTTACTTAGCCCATAACCCTTTGCTGATTTTGAGGTAACCTGAATATACCGGGGATTATCAGCATCGGCCTCTCCCCTGTTTAAAACCAGAATGCTGCCATCCGCACCATCCTGTTTTATTTCCTTCCAGCCCATCAAAGGCATCTTAAATTCAAACGAACGATTTTTCACCAGTTCGGCATAAACCCCGCCGTCTGCACCCATATTTATATCTTCAAAAAATATCCCGTACATGGTGGGCTGGATATGCGCCTTTATTTTACCGGCGTCAACCGTAAAAACCTTTTCGGCAGTGTTCGACTGGCAAAATGCCGGCAGCCCCAAAGCAGTGGCACAAAGGGTTAAAAAGTATTTTTTCATTCTTTATACAGATTTTAATTATGTTTTAAAGTTAAGATATTTTAATCTGATTAAAAGCAGCGCCAAACCACCAATAGCGTATTTTTGCCATAGCCACGTGCCTGCCCCGTCCTCCTTATTAAAACAAGTAAGCCCACTAAATTAGCGGGCTTACCTGGTTTAGGTTAATTAAAGGATTTTAACTTCAAATTTGTTAAAACATGTTTTAACAGGGGCTCATTTATAAAGCCCCTGCTGATGGAACTATTTTGATAAAAGTTTTACAGAGGTTACCCTCCAGTATTCACCCCACCAACCACCCGCATTGGTCATATCGGATACAAAGCCAATAGAAACCTGGGTTGGCTGGGCTAATTTAAAATCAAATGTCTTATTTTGCAATGATGCATACCCTAAAGAACTTGTGGAAACGAGTGCTGCATCTGGCAGTGTTGTGCCTGCTGCCGCTACAATATACACAGGGCTTGAAAAACCATTATTACCTAAATTAATACTAAAGGTATAATTACCTGCTGGTAGCGTAAATGTTTGAAACATTTTCCCATTAATTACCGAAGCAGCTCCCCAGCCCGCTTCCATTGCCAATACGGTACCATCGTCCGAACCCCAGCCACCATTCCAGCCACCATTATCACCTTGATGATTTAGCACCGGACTCGTTACTGTCCAACCTATTGGATCTCTCCACCTGCCAGTACCACTCGCCGCTGTACTGGTAAAAGGTTGCTGGTAGTTTGTAAAATAAACACTGGTTACATCGGCTGTTACATTATGAGTTTGAAAAGGGACAGTAAATTTATCAATAGCTGTAGGAGTGGGTGCAAACCATGTAGTATAGCTAATAGTATTACCTGCTTTAAAGTTTGGCAATGAGGTAGTTAAACCTATTGGAACAGATGTAACCAGCGTATCATGCATTTTGTTTAATGCGTCTGAATACTTAATTTCCATATTTGCTATACCTGCATCACTATTCACATCCACCCAGGTAATCAATGCCGAACCGTCAGGCTGTATTGCGGCATCCGCTATCCCTCTGGTTACCAGAGTGCTTTGGTAGTTAGCCCCATATACATTTACTGCAGTATCTGTAGGGATAGAAATATGGCCTTGTGCGTCATAAGTCCGTACCTCGAAACTCATAAGGCCTTCGGGCAAATTGGGTATAATTAGTTTAACGGTATCAACGTGTGTGGTTCTTACAACAGGCACTTCTACCGAATCTTGCTTGCTATTCCAAAATACTCTGTATTTAACTATTTTAGGGTCGGAGGTAAAAAGCCCGGTAAGCTTTACCCGGTTAAAACCCGAAAAAAACTTTACCGAATCCATTTTGCCGGGATAAACAATTGATCCCCCCTTTGTAAATTTAAGTTTATAATCATCCATTTTAGTGCAGGCGCTTATTATTAACACCAGCAATGCCACTACATAGTAAGCTGTGATTTTATACTGTTTCATCTGTTTCATTATTTAATTATCGTTTATTACTTACTACCCCATAGTGTAAACTGGATCATACTCATAAAATAACTTCCCTGCCAGTTCCGTAAGTTCCTTATTCTTATATATTGGTAAGAGCCTAACCCCGCCGGAAAATCAAACTGCCAGCCAGCGGCGGCCAAAGCTTGATCCGCCGGTGTTTCAGTGTACATTGGCAATCCGGATGGTTTTACCACATGGCAGGTTGTTAATAGGGTCCAACTGGCATCGTAAGCACCACTGATACTTGGGTTATTAGAACCCCAAATTTCAAAATCCTTTAAGCTACCTCTAATATAATAATCGCGATTACCATTACCAAGGTCTGCAAAAGGATTTATTTGCAAGCGGCTAAATACGTGTGCCGCCCCCAGATTCAGCGTTAGGGTTGTCGGGGCAGGGTCATTTTCTACAGTAAATAAACAGTTGGGCCAATGCGGCTGAGTAAAGTTACCATCAAAGATGCCTATTGCAGTAGCATCAACAAAAGACGCTTGCTTTGCATCGTTTGGTAATGCATAAATGCTCCAGGCAGATTTTGGCAACAGTTGTTCGAAAAAAGGCGTAAGAACTGCAAACAATGTATCCGAATAATTTAACCATCTGTCTCTTACCACAAAAGCATATTCCCTTGTTATTGCAGCCTGGCCTCTTACGGCAGCTTTAATAATAATACTATTGCTATATATATTATCCATACCAGTTGTTTGCACCCATTTTTTATTACCTGTAGTATCCACCAAAGGAATAATGGCTAAATTTTCCAGTGTAGGATTATTACAGGTAAGGGTAAATCCACCAAAAGTAGCCTTAACCTGAAGCGATCTGCGAGCCAACAGGATAGCTGGTGTTAAAGGGTTTACCGTTACAGTAACCGGCGCCGATGCTACTTCGCTGGAATTTACAGCATACAATTTTACAGTATGCGCCAGGGTATCGCCAAAACCAACTACGGTTAAGGTATTGGTGTAATGAGATGCTTTTACCTCCTGGGGATGCCCCGGAGAGGTTTCGTAAACCGCTTTCACATATAGCAGGTCGCTATTGCCCGGCAATGTGTAGGTAATGGACGCCTTCCCGTTCAGGTTTGTTGCAACTGGATTAGTTACAACGCCCGGCGGGGTTGTATTGGTAACATTGGGTTTGTTTAGCACCGTTTGTTTACAGCCTGTTGCAACTACTATAAATAGTGCTATATAAAAG
>JBIOHE010000003.1:0-38963 GCA_044448725.1 Sphingobacteriales bacterium
ATTATGGCCTATGAAAATTATAAAAGTTGAAATTAATATGCATGTTCCTTTACTACCCTTTTACCACTGTTTTGGCACATACAAATGTTTTTAATTTGAACACACGCATTTTAATGTAATGCGACCATGACATTAAAATGCCGGTAAGGGGAACGGATATTACAAGTGGGCCGTTTGGCACTAAATTTTGAGCGATTTGGCATAGACAAAAGGACTTATTTTGAAATAAATTTGTACATATCAGGGATGGCTAAGCAAATAGCAGGTGGATAGAAAACAGTGATTTAAATCAACACATTTGTTAAGATAAATCAACTTTTTAGAATACAGATTTTATCATTTGCTGAGTAGGATTTTATCAACTGTTAAGTAAGAGCTTAACGGTTGTTCATTGATAAAAGGTCATCCTTATTATAACTTTAAACGATGGCATAAAACTCATTTTTTAGCTAAAAATCACAAAGAAAAGGGTCGTAAATAAAAGGTTTAGATCATCTGAAATATGGGAACAGATAAATATAAGAAAATTAAAGGTATGCTTCGCCGGAAGATTCTCCCAATACTTACCAGACTAAATGGTTCGGTTCCTGATGATTCCGAAACCGCAATTATAGAGAGCAGCAAGATTTCTATAGGGGTAAAGGGTAGTAAGGTTTTTTATTTTGAAGAGCTCCAAAAGTATTGATTTAAGGGATGTTCAGGTAAAATACAGGGGTTTTAGCCTTGTTTTTTTCTGTTTTTACCTACAAAACTTACTACCCTTTTACAACTGTTTGCGCATTTAAGAAATGCGTTTATTCAGCCAGGAAAAAAACATTTCCGCAAGTCACCTTTTTGCGGAAAAAGTACACCGAGATTAAGCGGCTCATTTAATACTTAATTAAATAAGTTATTGAAATATTAAATTATTTATAGTTAAACACGTTTAAGGCGGCTCCTGATAATTGATAGGAGGCAGCCATTTTTTAACAACCTTATGAAAAACCCTATCACACTTAATTTTTCTTCTGCCGAACTGACCCGTAAAAATATTACCGGGAACCTGCCGGATGATTGCAAATACCGGATACCCTATGCTAACACCGACCTAATAGAACTGAAAGAAGGGGTTGTTATTTGCCAGCATTACAGCCATATTCTTTATTTCATGGAAGTAATCGAATTTAAACTGCATACCGATCTCTATGCAAGTTTTTCGGTGGATAAGCCAAGCTTGTTCCAGTTCTTTATGCTGCAAGGAAAAATTGCATTTTTCACTCCTGATCGACAGCCAATTGCACAAGCGGGGAAAGGCATCTGCTATGCGACCTATAATGAACCATCGGAATATTTTTACCACTTACCTGCCGGGACACACCGCACATGCTGCTTTACATTACGGCCCAGGTGGTTACAAATGAAAATAAACAGCTATCTCGGGCTAAACCCATTCGTGGAAAAAATGGATGATCACGAAGTTTTATATGGACACATGCCCTCCTGTATGATGAATAAGAAAATCTCTGATGACCTGTTGGCGCTGTTTAACCTGATGGAGACAGTAGACAATGATCTGGAATCAGCACAATCCCGCATACTAAAAAGGCTCATCACAGAATATCAAAAACTCGTAAAGGCCAAGCTATCTCACCCGATCTACCTAATAAGGGATTACCTGGAAGAAAACTACAAAGATCCGTCATTAAATAATGAAATGCTGCTTGAAAAATATTCAATAACAAAGAAAACGCTGATCAGAAAATTCCGGAAAGAGTTCGGACTTGCACCTCATGCTTACCTGACCAGTGTGCGGATGAAACATGCTCAGCTACTACTTGCAAAAGAAAAAAGAATAGTAAATGAAGTCTATGGTGCGGTCGGTTATAAGGATATTCATAGTTTTGGCATCCAATTCAGGAAATTCTTTGGTTTTCCGCCTTCAGACTACCATTAAGGCCATTTTTTAAGAATTATCTGCCCATTTACCAAAGTATACCGTCAAAAAAGGGACAAAAAACAGGGTGCGACCTCCTGTTTTTTGTCCCTTTTTTGCTTCTCAGTTAAAAAATAGATGACGAAATTTATAACAGGCGATCAGGTAAAAAGGATGCCAAAGAAATGTATGGGGAGTACCGGGAGCTGAACGCCTATTCCAGAGACGTAAAAGCATTAGTAAAAAGGATGACAACCACTGAGTGATAAAGTCATCCGTGTAGAAACCGGGCCGGTACTGTAAGAGTAACACCGGAGCTAATGCAAAGGACGAAGGTAACATCGAAAAAGTACCGAAGTTGAGGGCAGGTGGTGCCTGGGCTGCGCCAGTGGAGTTTAAGCACAATAAAGAAAAATTGTAAAGCAGATGAAAATGTTTGATGCAGCAACAATTAAAGACATGGCAGAGGTTTTTGCCTCAAAGACCATGTTAGTCGCTATGGCAACGCTGTGCATCCGTTTCTTCAGGGCATACATGGCCGCATCGGTATGGTGTTATACCATAATCGTAGCGCCATTCTTTACCTGTGCTTACGCCCGAAAGAGAATTACCAACAGAGTTACTCACCATCGTAAGTTTGCATTATTCCCGAAAAACCCGAATAGCCGGGCAGGACTATTCGGGATCAGGTAACCGCCGCATCAGGGATGCAAATAGTTACGGTGAGGTCTGCCTAAAGACAAAACGCAATATAAAAGTAAAAAAAATTGAGACTTTTTAAGGTAATCTTTTTTAGCAAAAAAAAGACCATGCTATGAACATTAAACTGTTCAAAAATAAAGTAGTGGCTATAGTAGCCATATTTACTGTTTTATTAGGTGTTGGGGCGGCAATTGCCATGAAAGCACCGGATAATAAAATCAAAGTCCTACCACCGGTTCAATACCAGTTCAACGGCATCTCGTTGACACAGGATAAAACCGCATCAAATTATTCCGTTGTTAGCGGATCAGGGCCATCTTGTGAAGGAACAGCCCTGCCTTGTGTGGTAAGTGTAACCGGAGATTTACAAACCTGGTTAAATGCACGCACTGACGCCCAGATCAGGGATCAGGCCATCTCCACAAGGGATTAACCAAACAGAAAAAAGGAACGGCAATGCCTGGTAACATTGCCGCTCCTTTTACCTCGGATTCTGTTGCATCCCTGTTAATTGTATAATATCATCAGGTATGGGAAGTGCATACCGCAAATCATTAAGTAAGAGGGTATAGGTTTGTCCATTTACCTTTCTCGTTAACTTAATATCTGCCCCCTCTTTATTTAATCTTTTTAAGTCCATCCACCGCAATCCCCTCATTAATAATTCCTTTCTTCGTTCGGTCAGTATGGTCGCCAACAAAATAGTTTGATCTGAAGCACTAACCGGCACATAGGTTCCCGTTTTAAACCGGTTAATCAGCAATGTGTTCAGATCACTTGCAGCTTGGGTTAGTTTTCCCGCCCTTGCAAAACATTCTGCCCTGATCAAATAAACTTCATCGGTTGCTATCCCTCCGAATAAATTACCTCCCCCTTCATAGCTGCCTTTGAAAGCATAAGTTCCGTTTGTGCTTGCTTTAAAGAAGATCGTTTTACGCAGATCATTGGCTACATAAGAACGGTAAAGTGTAGAATCTATCTTTGCTCTTGAATTACTCAATGGTGAGGGAACAGGAATTTTATTTTCATGGATCACTTCCATATTAAATTGTGCTATCGGATAGTTTGCAACAGCATTTAGGGTGTTATAGTCCAATAACGCATGATTTAATTGCAGGCAGGAATCTGCATAAAGCCCCGCCTTATCGTATTGCCGCATATTAAGATAGGTTCTGGCTAACAGGGCATAGGCAGCGGGTTTTGATGTCCGCATAACCTGCAAAGGTGTTACGGGTAACAATGCCGCTGAGGTAGAAAGATCAGCAATGATTTGGTTATAGGTTTCTTGCAGGTCGCTTCTTACTGAAGCCTGGTTAAAATCGGAAGTCAGCCTGATGGGAATACCAAGTTGAGTAACTGCTGTACCGGCATCGTATGCAGAAGTCCATAATCCCGCGATCTGAAGAAAGGCTTTCCCCCGGACAAACAGGGCCTGCCCTTTTACATTTTTGTAATCCTTTTGATTTTCTGCCGTCAGGGTTATCTTGTCCAATCCTTCAAGAACCGTATTGGACGTGAATACCGGCCTGTAGGAATAAAACCAATCATTACTTTGTGGTAAAAACAGGTTGTCTTTTTGCCATGTGTACATTCTTCTGGAAATTTCCTGTGGGAGGGCCTGGTAAACCGCATCAGTGAGGTAGTAATTGTCGGCTGATATTTCTCCAGATCCCGGATCGAAATTATTAATGGCCGGGTAACTATCCAGTAATGCCTGAAAATCAGCAAGGCTTGTCGGCACCGCAAGTTTGGCATCCGGTTTTTCGTCAAGAAACTTCTTGCAGCCGGAAACTATAACACAAAGAAAGAGCAGTATAATGATGGAATTGAATTTTTTCATGATTTTAATTGTCTTGGAATTAAGCATACGGTAAATTAAAATGAGGTTCTTAAACCAAACGCTATCGTAAGCGGCGGTTTTAAGGTGTTGCCGCTGTAATAGTAGTCAGGATCAATATGATCTTTATTAGCCCGCCAGATAATTCCCAGGTTATTGATATTGGTGTATAATTGCAGGGTCTTAAAAGGTAGCCGAGGCACCGTCTTCCGGTTAAATTCATAACTCAGGGTAATATATTGTAACCTTACATGATCTCCCTTTTCTACCAAACCCTCGGAGCCGTCATAGAAGGCATCCCGTTCAGGAATATCAGGATAGACCATCGACGGCACATAGGTATGCAATTCATCCCCCGGTTTCTGCCAGCGCAGGGCGAAATCAGCATTACCCTGGCCATTATTGAAAAGAAGCCCATAGTCAACTGAGGTCTTTCTGAAATAATAACCTAATTTATAAGTGGCTACTACGGTCAGGGATAAATTTTTATAAGTAAATGTATTGGCTACTGAACCGAATTTGGTAGGCAAAGCTGATCCGCTATATTTCAGATCGGATAATTGGCTGTTATCGTAAATTGTATTATAATCTTCACTGATCTGCCCGTTCACGTAGCCACGGGGATTCCCGTTCAAAGGATCAAGTCCTGTAGATTTAAAAGATAAGATGGAATAAACAGGTTTCCCTACGATTCCTGAAATGATCGGTGAACTACCGATATAAGCATTACCTGTTTGATCTCCCAAGTAATAGGCGGTGATCTGATCTTTATACAAACTGAAATTAACCGCTGTCGTCCATGTCAGCTGACCAGTGGTATTGATACTATTGAGGGTAACATCAATGCCATTACCTTTCATTGCCGCTACATTTTTAACAATATAGTAATCTATGCCACTTGTATAATCCAGCGGTGTAAGGCCGAACAGGTCTTTCGCGTTTTTGTGATAATATTCTAAGCTTCCTGATAACCTGTTGTTTAATACGCTGAAATCAACGGCCAGGTTTAACATCCTTACCGTTTCCCATTTCAGATCAGGATTAGCATAGGTATTATATACCGCATACGGCGTTTGCGTGTAAGGTGAATTTCCCTGGTAGCTGATCGTGGTTACCGCTGTTCTGGATAAATCAACATTGCCGCTAAGTCCATAAGTGGCCCGGAGTTTTAGGTATGGTAAAAACCCTACTTTATAAAAATCTTCCTTAGAAATATCCCAGGCAAGCCCGGCAGATGCCAACGGGTTCCATTTATTATTTGTATTTACCCCGAACAAGTTGGACGCGTCCCTCCGTGCGCTGGCAGAGAAAGTATATTTACGATCATAGGTATAAGCAGCGTTGGCAAATAGAGAAACAAATCTGTTCCTTGTGTCGGTTAAACTTTTGTAGTCCGGTATAAATAGGGATGATCCGGTCACATAAGCAGGGTACGTATTGGTTAAATCAACATTGCCAAATGTCAGGGTATTGGGATCGTAACCATATAAGCTGTTAGCATTTCCTGTCGTGTTTACCTGCCTTATTTCTGATCCTGCTATCGCATTGATCTCATTTTTACCCCAGCTTTTATTCATGTTGAACTGTCCGCGTAAATTCTGGGACTCGATCAACTGGTCTGACAGGTTTAAAATACCGCCTGCAGGCACGATGTTCGTGACATTACCCAAAACATCGATCTGTGTGAACTCATTGATCAGGTTTCTTGCTGCATAGCTGCCCGCGCCTTGCAAATCATTGATATGCGTATCCTGTCTTTCGTACTGATATTGCAGATTAAAATTCAGAAAACTAAACAACTGGTATTGTGCGGACAGATTAGCGGTTAAATCCTGCAAATTGGTCTTATTGTTTATTTGCTGGTAGTCTGTAAGCGGATAATATTTCCAGTCAAGCAATTGTCCGTTCCCGGCTGTGGCTAAATAAGATAGACTATAATCCTTCGCGACAGGTAAGGGATTCCCTTTGGCATCGGCAAATTGAGCATAGGGATACAAGGAGCCGTTGTAAGAGGTGATATCACCATAACCGGGTTTACCCGCAGTCGTTGTGCTTTGCGTATAATATATCCCGGTAGTGACCTGTAATTTATTAATTGGCTTAAAAGAATCCTGGAAATGAAGATTCACCCGGTCGTAGCCCGCCGCGAGGTTGCTAAGATCTTTATCATAGCCACTCGAAAACAGCCAGGATTGTGTAGCTGAACCACCTTTTAAACTGATTGCATATTGCTGATTAGTGCTTTGCTGGTAGAAATATTTATTAAAATCGTTTCTGACATCAATGTTTCTGAAAGTATTGATCTGCGCATTGGCGCTCGCGGCTGAAATGGTTCCGTTGCGTTCTGCTGAAAGTAATTCTACTACCGGTGTTAAACTGGGATGTGATGGGTCAGTTATTCTGCTGTCATAAAAGCCATTGTTAAAAAGCGCCTGTTCAACATTGATATAGTCACTGGATGACATTTGCCGGATATAGGATAAATCCGGTTTTTCACCAATCGTCAGGTTCACATTAAGATCAATGGAAAGTGGCTGGTTGAACCTGGCTTTTTTGGTGGTGATGACAATTACGCCGTTCCCAGCCCTTGTTCCCCATATGGATGCGGCGGCTGCATCTTTTAGTATGGTGATGCTCTCCACGTCATTTGGATTAATGTTGGTCATATCCCCCTCGTAAGGAAAGTTATCTACTACAATCAATGGTGCCGTAGGGCCATTGATCGTACTTAAACCACGTATCTGTATTTGAGGCGTAGCACTGGTCGTGCGGTTAAAAACAAGTCCGCTGGTAACAGGCTCTAATCGTGATAGAATATCAGTACTTACCTGTTCATTTAACTTCTGATTACTTAATACAGTGAACGAACCTGTTGACCTTTCTTTTGGTAAAGCCTGGTATCCTGTAGAAACAACGACTTCCTGTAGCGCGGTTGTACCGGGCACCAGCCTGATTATTAAATGCTGCGCCTGTGTATAGCCAGCCAAAAATAAATGTGTTGTTTCGTATCCCACATGACTAACAATCAAAGTATCAGGATAACTTCCCGCAGTAAAATTAAACGAGCCATCATCACTGCTGGACGTTACTATTTTGCTTTTTATTAATCTGATGGTTGCGCCTCCGATGGCTTCTCTCGTCCGCTGATTTATTATTTTGCCGTTCGTGTTTTGCTGCCCGAACAGATTCAGGCTGAACGTACCTAAGATTATTATGATGAGTAGTTTAAGTTTCATACGTTAGTTTGTTAAAAATTTGAGTTTTGATTTCCTGCCTTTTATTTATCCTTAATGCTCAGCATTTCAACTTTTCTATAGGCTGAATAAAGTCTTAACCCGTATTGCCTGAGATTTTTTTTCATAGCAGCCATATCCGCTACACTATCTTTAAATTGCAGATCGACATTTCTGAGGTAACCCGTATGGTCAAGGATTACGGCGTTATTACTGATCTTATTCAGATAGATACATAAATTGAGCAAGGGGGCGTTACTAAGCCTGGGATTAACCTTGTCGGTTAGCGCATCAACATATTCGTCTCCTTTTGTATGCATCAGGTCTGTATTGCCAACACTTTCCAGTATCCAGCATAATATTTTCCGCTTTTCAAATTGGGCTTTATAAGGGGTGTACCTGTTCAAATCCTCCAAAACATGATCATATAAATGGCCCATTTCATTCGGCGGGACGATGAGCTCATAACTGTACAGGTTCTCTCTTTCCCAATTGGATTTCTTTTCTTTAGATGCCGTGTAGGAAAGTTTTGAGGGGTCTTTGACTTCAACAGACAGCCGGTTTTCGCTGAGCCCCCGGATTTTACCATAGACAACGCTTTGATACATCGATAACAGGCTGCGATTGTGCAGGATAATACCGCGTGTCGTATCATTAATAACCCGCATCCCGCCGCCGCCTATCCCGTCAATTTTCCCCTTTAACAGCATACTGAATTGCAAAAGATATGCTGTAGGCAGCTCTTTGACTGTGTAAAGCGGTCGCGTAGAGTCAAAATCACTTTTATGATAAACCGGTGCCTTATTATTCTTTAAAAAGTGAATAATATTATAGCGTGTTAATTCTTCTGCGGAAGTAATAGATTTTACAATACCGTTTTGATCTATCCATACATAATGAGGAATAGAAAAATGTGGAAACATCTTTTCTAATATGGTGTCGTTGATAGCAGAGGGTAAAACGAATTTTGAAATTCCCGATTTATTGAACCTTTGAAGGGTGGTAAGGATTTTTTCTTTAGTGTCCTTGGTGTTTTGGGCATCTACTAAAAGGATTTGTATTTCGTCTTTAAATTCATTTTGTAAGCTGTCGGCTAATGGAAAATGCGTTAAGCAGGAACTACACCAGGTAGCCCAAAAGTCGAGGATCAAAAGTTTGCCTTTAAAGTCGGAGATTTTGGCGGTGGTAGTGGGGTAATTGATGATGTTATTTATTGTAATATCAGGAACCTGATCGCCGATTTTTAGGGCGGTGATATTCGGGTTGTCCTCGGCGTGTGCTGTAAAATTTAAACAAAGCGCGGCCAGTGCGATGTATATCATTATTTTTTTCATTTAATTCAGTAAGTTGAGTTCGTTAAAAGTTTAGTCAAATAGGAACTAAAAAACGAACGGCAAGCGAAAAACTATTAACTACTACTGATCTTAGATTGCCGTTCGTGGGGCAACTCATTCGGGGCAGCAAATGATGTTTTTGAATAGATTTTTAAGACAAAGGGTATGATTTACAACAAAACCCTCCTTGCCCATTTTTAAAAGGGAGCAAGACTTTGCGAATGTGGGTCGGTTGTGATTTTTCATTACTCGTTATCTAAATAACGAGTCTCTATTGCTATATAAAAGCATTGCGGGCTCTAAATACCGCCTTGCTGGGCTTCTGACGGCCTTTGAAACGGATTTACAATAGAGCCCACAACACTATCGTGCGTACAAAAATACACAAATATTGTCATGGGCATTAACCTATTGTCCCGTTCATTTGCAACTGTCAGAATTTAGCAAGCGAGACTCTTTAATTAATACCTCTTTAACTTTCGGAAGTATTTATTCCATGATTAGAATTATTGTTTCTATCAAATAACAAATATAAATATTCAATTTTTAGAAAACAATGTTTTTGAATAATTTTTATGACGGATTAATCTATCCTTTTACAGGATGGGTAAGAACAAACATACGGAGTATTCAGCTTTTATTAGCGAAAGGATTTTATTAATAGCACAGAATAGCGGACTAACAATAACTGGTTTATCAGAAATTACAAAAGTATCCGAAAGTCATATATATGCCTTAATTAATGGTAATAAGAAGTTAAAAGGCGATATAGCGGAAAAATTAGGCAGGCCCTTTAAATTGCAAGGGTGGCAACTTTTAGGGTTAGATTTTGAAATACCCGGCAATTTCAACAAATCTACTGATCTTATAAGTTTCAGGAGAGAATTTAAAGGCAATATTGAATATTTCTATGAGACAAAAAATAAAATTAAAACCTCCCATTTTATTGAAAAGGAATTTATAAATAACCCCATATTTGATGAACCTGTTTACTTATGGGAGATAATGGAAAGTCTAAAAGGTATTGGCAAACAATATTCAAGCAAAGATTTATCACAAGTCTTGCATTACTTTGCAACAAAAAATAAGCTCCTTAGCGAAAAACGTCCGTTAAAGCTAAAAAGTGGAGGCTTTGGTACCAGGATGGTAGATGTATTTTTTAAAAAGAATTTAATTTAATCCTTGTCATCATCGTTTTGGTTGACTTTGCTATGCGGTGCCGGGTTAAACTTCTGAAACCTGATTCGCATTTTCCAATTAAAAAGGGATTGATAATGATTTACATGATCTTTTTTTTTACCCGGCCTTTAAAAACCTGGAGACGAATTAGAAGGGTTAGCAGAAGGGCTGCCGAAGATATAGTTCAACGATAATTCGAGACCGCCATGCCCGTTCGTTGCGTTATTCAACGGGGATGTATTAATATCATAACTGATCCCTATTACCGTACTTTTTATGCGATAGCCGAACTCCGCAACCACCGCATCATCGAGCCGGTACATTGCCCCCATTATCAGGCTATTCCCATCGGTTGATTTAAGCTCCGCATAAATATCGATAGCCCTGATCTGGTTTTGCTGCTGCCGGATATAGATGATATTGGGGGTTATATCCAAGATATCCGAAGCTGTTATTTTTACCCCGCCATGCACATTAAAACGAACAGGAAGCACCGTTTTGGTGCCGGGGGCGGCAAATGGGTCG
The DNA here is from genome assembly GCA_044448725.1 of Sphingobacteriales bacterium. GTDB lineage: Bacteria > Bacteroidota > Bacteroidia > Sphingobacteriales > Sphingobacteriaceae > Mucilaginibacter. The sequence continues at coordinate 10,723 of JBIOHE010000003.1, forward strand.
GGGGCGCCATTAATGTGATAGATACTGGCCCCGCCAAATAGTTTCACGGCATTGTCCGGATTGGCATCATCATAATAGATCCCCGCGCCCGAATCAAATATAATAGCATCTGTGGTTAAAAAGTTTACGCCGCTTGATATATTCGGATCGTAGCCTATCAATGGGTTGTACTGATTATCAAACTGTAGCATGTACGGGTTAAAACTGCGGTCGATAAGCCCCGCCTGTAATCCAAAATGTAGTTTTTTTGTACCGTCAGACGAAAGTGCTATAGCATAACCAAATGTGCCATAAGCAGCAAGGTAATCGAAATTGGCCGATCCGGCGACCTGGTTGATCAGGTTGAGCCCCAGGCTTAGTTTTTCCGTCACCTTAAAATCAGCGGATACGGCGCCCGTTTGATAGCCATTGGATATACCCGTCCACTGATCTTTAAAATTGGCGGTGAAGCGGGTGGTGCCATCAAACGCCCCGGTTAATGCCGGGTTAAGCCAAAGCGGATAGGCATAAATTTGCGAAAAATGCGGATCAATCTGCGCTTTCAGACAACTGATAGCACCAATTTGAAATACGAGTATGAACAGTATTGTTTTCTTCACCTTAAAAGCGTAATCGTTCCTTTTTTATTCACAGTTTGACCGTCGTTCATAACTGCACTTAAATAATATACGTAAACCCCTACAGGCTCTTTTTTACCTTTGAAGGTGCCATCCCATCCGTTTTGTGTGTCGGTCGAGGTAAAAAGCAATTCGCCCCACTGATCGTACACATAAAATTTAAGGCTTTTTATATTTTCACCATGCACGTGTACCTGGTTGTTTCTATCATCGCCACCGGGGGTTAATGCATTCGGGACGTAAATAGCATCATTTTTTAGATTTAAGGCCGTACCAGTAGCCGAAGCGGCACTCATTTGACATGCCTGGATTCCTATGGCCTCCACAATTATGGTGACACGCTGACCATCCTGCAAACCTGTAACTGTATGGGTTAAGCCTGTTGCTCCGGAACTGGGTGCATTAAATGTTTGCCCGCCATCGGTACTTACCTGGTATGCTGTTGCCCCTGTAACTGCCGTCCATTGAAAAGTAACGCTGGATGCGGTAATCGAATCTACCGTTACTACCGGCGCAGCCAAAGGCATTAAAACCTGTAAAGCCACCACGTTGCTGGTTAAGGGGGTTGCGCAATTTGCCGAAACCATGCGGCGGTAAAAAGTGGTTGCAGTTAGCAGCGACGGCATATAATTTATCGAGTCGGCACCCTGGATATTCTTAAAATTAAGGCTATCGCCCGAGCTTTGCCATTGGTAGGTATAAGCGCCCGTGCCGCCGGAAGGGGTGCTGCCCATAATGGCTTCGGATGTGCCGGATGTGCAAAAACTGCTTACCACCGGCGCGGTGATAACATCATTGGCAATCGCAGTGGATGCATATTGAGCGATAAAACCGTCAGAGCCGCTGGCAGCCGCACTCAGGCTTTCCGGCGAGCAGCCGCTGGGATCGAAATTAACAGTCGAGCAAAATGCCCCGCCAATATCTACATTATTACTGGCATCGATCGCCATGCCGTTGCCAAATGTATTACCACAATTTGGGCTTCCGCCGCTAAAAGCATAAATGTAATTGCCATTTTGGTCGTATTCGGCTACATAAAAATCCAGGGGCCCGTGGGCTGAAACGTTTTTAGCATTAACAGCACTTGTATTAAAGTTGACGGTTCCCTTAAAATACCCTGACAGGTAGATATTATTGTTTTTATCGAAGGCGAACTTACTGCCATAGTCGATGTAGTCCGTACCTCCTATTGATTTGGCAAACTGTAGTACACCTGAAGGCGAGTATTTTGCGATACAAATATTATCGTCGATACCATTTGCCTTCAGGGTATCCTGTTCGAAAATTATCAAGCCATAGTATGGCTCGCTAAAATAAATATTGTTTTGCTGATCAACGCCGACTGACGGACCGCCGACATTAACATCCGACACCAAACTAATACCATTGACCCATGTAAGGGTGCCGGATGGTGAATATTTGGCCACAAAAGACGCATCGGTATTAGAAGGGTTTAAGTTATATGCGGTGCCCAGCGGGTTAAAATTAACCATCGAACTAAAATCGCCGGATATGATGATATTATCCTGATTATCCACCCTGCATCCAGTAATGTCGTTGCTTTTTCCTGCGGCCTCAAGACTCATATTCCATAGCACATTGCCGGCAGAGCCGTATTTCACGATCAAGCCTTCAAAACCGCCAGGTGGTGGAGTGAATGTCGAATTGCCTATCGTAACCGGTGAATCGAAGAAGGCGGTAGCGATCACATTACCCTGGCTATCCGAAGCAACCTTTGTATACAGTTCCACTCCAGATTGCGCCCACAAAAAATTGCCATTAGTATCCAGATGAATAAGGAAGCCAAAGGCCGCCAGCGGTTTAGTGGGGTTATTAAGAATGTAAACGCCCGGTCCCGGATCAGCATCTAATGTCGGAGAAGACGAAATGCCCGTAATCGAAACAATACCATCATTGTCTACTGCAATGCTGTTGGGTTGGTCTACACCGGCGCTGCCTATGGACTCCGCCCAGACCATTGTGCCATCCTGCTTATACTTAGCGATAAAAGTGTCGTATTGGCCAACTGAAGTTAAATTTTTAACTCCGGCGGATGAGTCAAAATCAAAAGTCCCCTCAAACCACCCGCAAACGTAAACGTTGTTCTGCTTGTCGACAGCCAAATCCGTGACCACGCAGTATGGAGATGTACCCCGCAAATCATCCACCCATTTTGGCTTAAATTGCTGTGCAGCTGCATAAAAATGAGCTATCAAAAAAAATGAAAGCAACAACATGTAACGCATGCCCTTTTTAACTTGGGCAGCCTCCAATATTGTGCTGAAAGATTTAGTAAGGCTCAATCAAATCTGTTTATAATAAACAATAAAAACGAATATAATTCAAAATTCACGACTCCTCCATGGAAAAGATAAAGGCATTTCGGCCCTTGCCGAAATGCCTTCGAAAACGGTGTCTACAACTTAATAAATTTCGCTTCGCCAACGTACGCCTTCGTTTTGCTGTCGGTCACCCAAACAACATAATTACCCGGCAAAAAACCGTTTACACTACCATTCCAGCTATTGGAAGACAAGGTCAGTTCTTTCACCACCACGCCGACCGAATTGGTGAAGGTAACATGGTAAGCCGCCTGGTTGTTTGTTTCAGTTAGAATTGACAATGCCAGATTGCTGCCTGCCGGGTTAGGATAAATGACAATATTGTTTTGATTGTTATTTTTTCCATTGTAAACGATTTGCACAACACTTGAATAAGAAATGGTGTGGTTCAAATCTTCCTGTTTCAAACGGTACAGATTTTGACCCCGTGCCGGATTTTTGTCAACGAAACTATAACTGCCCTGGCCTGTATCGTTTGCACCACCCATTATGGTGTATGTACTGCCGCCGTCGGCGCTGCGCTCAACAGTGAAATTGGTGTAGTTTCCTTCGTTTTGAGTTTTCCAGTCCACCTGCACCTGCGGTATTCCCGTTTGCAGTTTGTATGCAGTAAAATCCAGTAATTTATAAGCATAAGCCGCGTTTTGTTTGACCACAAGGCTGAAGCGCTTAGTACCGAAGCTGGCCGGATCTGATTTATCAATTGCAAAATCATAGGTAACTGCCGCCCGCAGATCCACCGAATCCTTTTTGTAAGCATCCAACAGCCACACATCATACAATTTAGGTAAGCCGACTACCTCCCTTAAATTAAAATGATATGCGCCATTATTTGTCGCGTCTACGTTCAACTCGATTATCCGTCGCTCGTTGGCGGGAAGCGGCTGTATGTTGATGCCCAACTGCACATTGTCACTGGATAAACTACAGAGACTAACGGTGTTAAAACCGCGCATATATATCCCGTCCCGCGCCGGTTCAAAATCGACTTTGCTTGAATTATCAAACCAAATTATCACGTCTTCATGATGCAGCGTATCCGCATTCATTTCAAGCCGCAAATATTGTTTATTTACAAATGCTGTCGGAATGGCAGCCATTATTACGCCTTTGCCACCTGCGATGGTCACCTGCTGGGAGGGCAATTTCGCGTTTTCATTGAATGTTATGGTGGCCGTGCCGCTTGTCGCGGTAACAAAAAAACCAGCACCACTTTGAATGTATTGACCGGCATTATTAGTCCCCGTACCGAGTAAGGTGTTCCAGTCTCCGTAGCCACCACCAATAGCATCGTTTTCAATTACAGTAACACTTGTATTCGGTGCATAAATACCGTTAGTGCTTGTCGAAGTGCTATAGGTGCTTAAATCAATCGTACATGGATATGGATTCCCGACAAAATGCTCGCCCCGGACGGTTGAGTTTGACGGGGGGCCGGTAATTGTGGTGTAACTTAAGCTTGTTGTTGCCGGGCTAAACCAATCCTTCACTGTGATAGGTCCACGGTTTAATGTACCTATCGCATAAAGGGTTGCTGCTTCTGGAACCGTCCCGCTTGAATATGGGCTGCCATCTATGAGCAACGTGTTCGGTTTTTCCCCGCGGAAAAAACACAGGTAGCCTATGCCGACAGGAAGGTTGACAGTCACTCCGGTCGGATCCATCGTATATAGTGGCGGCGCAGTAATATTTTTGATGCCCTGCCAATTACCACAGGTGAAGGTAGAATTACAAACCGCATAATCTTCCCTGAAAAGATACAGCGTCGGGTTACCGGTTTGATCGAACCCCCCGCTGGCAGCTCCGGTCAGGTAGATTCCTCCGGGATTAATATCCAAATAGTTAATCCTGTAAACATTACCATTTGTGGTAATGTCAGTGTATACGGGTGAGGTTAGATACCGGTAACCCCTGTAGCCGACCCCGCCGGTGATAAATCGACCTACCGTTACCGGCCCGTTAACGCCGGCGGTAGCGGGGATGGCAGCAATAGAAGAGGATCCGTTGGCATCGGAACCCAGCGTAAATACACCGCCGCTGTTATTGGTAATGAAACTATTGGCGTTCAATGTAATGGTCAAATCAGAAGCTGCGGTAAATGATTCTGTAGAGGCCAGTATCTGCGAATTACTGGTCAGCGTAAGCCCTCCGGGCCCGTTAACGGTCGCTTTGGTGTTTGCAGCCAGTGTAAACCCGGCCGTTAAGGTCAGCGTTTTCGCGGAACTGATTGTTAAAACAGGAGCGCTGGATGGCGCTAATGCGCCAAATGCAAGGGTAGCGATCGTAGTGTTCGCAGCGATCGGATTCAGGATAGGCTGACGGGTATAGGAAACAGCCACACCGATCCTTGCAGTCTCGGTTAATGCCGGAACATGTCCTGCCGACCAATTGGAGGCAGTGCTCCAGTCAGTCGAAGTAGTCCCGTTCCAATCGTTGGTTGCTCCCCCAATGAACGGTATTATTAAAGAAAAACCGGCGGCATTGAATGCCGTAACCGTTATCGGTGCCGGTGTTATTGAACCTGAAACTGTGCCGCTGATAATACCGGTAGACGCATCAAGCGACAGCCCGGACGGGAGAATTCCTGCCAAAGAATACCCTGTCAGCAGCACTTTCCTTACCCTGTTTCCGCCCGATTCAGTCACATATCCTGTAGCAGTATTATCAATGTAAACAGAACCTGGCCCATTAAAACTGGCTGCCGAATCTATTCCATCGCTATTGCCGGCGGTTTGCGAGGTGCTGCCTGCAGCCAGCGACACTGTGCCGTCCGGCATGATCCTGCGGATCACGTTATTTGCAAAATCAGCTACGTATAATACGCCTCCGGGAGCAATTGCAAGGCCTTTGGGTTTATTGAACCTCGCTGCCGTCCCCACGCTATCCTGGTAACTGCCGGTATTGCCGCTTACGGTACTGCCTGCAAATGTGGTAACAACGCCGGAAGGATTGATCTCACGTATGGCATTGTTTAAATAATCAGCTACAAAAAGGTTGCCGGACCCATCCATTTTTACATCGGTCGGACTGTTAAACTGGGCTCCCGTACCTGTAGCATTGGTATAGCCCAATGTGCTTCCGGCAATGGTCGACACGACAACAGCAGGTGTGATCATGATGATCTGGTTCGCATCCTGAGCAGCGACAATGATATCACCTGACCCGTCAAACGTTAACCCCGCCGGTCCGAAAGTACCGGTGCTGTGATAAAAGGTCGTCACTGTGCCATCTGGCGTGATCTTACGTATCGCATTATTACCGTAATCTGAAACAAATAAATTCCCCGATGCGTCTAAGGCAATTCCTTCCGGACTGTTAAACAGCGCCGAAGTGCCGTTTGCATCGGTAAATCCCGATGATCCCGATGAACTGCCCGCGAAGGTAGTTACCGCACCGGTGGGATCAATTTTGCGGATGGCATTATTGCCGGCATCGGCAACATATATATTCCCGGAAGCATCGGTAACACTCGCAGAAGGATTGTTGAAAAGGGCGGAAGTGCCGGACGCATTTGTATAACCTGAAGTTGCTGATGTACTGCCTGCGGTTGTGCTTACCGTTGCATAATTTGTGGCGGGCACATCGCCCCCGGTATTTGAAGGGCTAACCGTATAGGGAACGCCAACCGCCACCGTGTCCGTACTCAGATCATAGGAAATGACGGGAGGCAGGCCACGAAAAGTGATCGTATTAGCTGAATACCCGCTTGCATTCCAGGCGTTGACCGTATCTGTTTTGATGGTAATAGAGCCGGTGGGCGAGCCGCTAATGATTCCTGTGGTGGCGTTAAATGCAAGGCCTGATGGAAGCGTGCCCTTCTCCGAATAGCCCGTCAGGGCGATCTTGCGTATCCGGTTAGCCGCAAGTTCAGCAACATAAGCTGTCCCCGCGTTATCGATGTAAATATAGTCCGGCAAGTTGAAACCGGCGGCGGCGCCCGCTCCGTTTGTGTCACCGCTTGCCTGTGCCGCACTTCCGGCTAACAAGCTTACTGTCCCGTCCGGCATGATCCGCCGGATGTCATTATTGTACATATCCGCTACATAGATCACACCGCCAGGGCCGATGGCAAGTGCTGTTGGATTATTGAATACAGCTGCCGTACCTACGCCATCGGCATAGCCTGGCGTATTTCCGCTTACTGCACTGCCGGCAAAAGTGCTTACAACACCCGATGACGTTATCTTACGGATCGCATTGTTTTCAAAGTCCACTACGTATATATTTCCGGAGCCATCCACGCGAACGTCAGTCGGCGTATTGAATTGTGCCGATCCGGCTGCGCCATTGGCATAGCCCGGTGTAGTGCCGGCTATGACAGTAGCCGTAGCTGAAGAGCTGATAGATATGATCTGACTGGCATCCTGTGCCGCGACGATCAGGTTACCCGAGTTATCGAAACACAAGCCTCCGGGGCCAAAGGTACTGTAACTGATATAAAAGGTACTCACGACACCACCCGGCGTGATTTTCCGGATTGCATTGTTATTATAATCGGAGACAAACAAGTTACCGGAGCCATCAATGGCTATACCGTCTGGATAATTGAACAGCGCAGCCGTCCCCGTACTGTCCGCCAGCCCCGAAAGACCCGTCAGGCTGCCTGCGAACGTGGTTACAACGCCGGCTGGGGTGACCTTCCTGATCGCATTGTTTGTGCCATCTGCCACATACAGGTTCCCCAGGGCATCCTTTACCATTTGCAGGGGAAAGTTGAACAAAGCCGATGTATCATTGGCATTAATGTACCCCGCAGTTTCCGAAGGGCTTCCGGCAAAAGTTTTTACATTACCATAAGTTGTCGCGGGTATCGTTCCTCCGCTATTTGCGGGGCTGATGGAAAATGGCACACCGGGGATAAGCGTGTGGATAGCGTTACCGTAAGAAATGCTTGGAGCCTGGCCGGCAACACGTTGGGTCAACACTAAAATGACCAGGAAAATCAGGAAGTTTTTAATCGTTTTCATCGCGATTGGTTTTAAGTTTTATTAATTCATTTTATACAAGCAATGTTGCATCCTATTCGAAGCGTATTTTCGAATGAATTATTAATGCCTTTCATGGCTGTCTTTGCTTTTTCGCACCAGGCTAAACCAGGCAGGGTTAACGGGTGCAAGAGATTTTAACTTTTTCATTGTCTTCGGATAAATATTCCGCCCTGTTCGAACCAGGGCGGAATTGATTTAGGAAATATTTTAATTTATATGCAAGTTATAAACTAAAATCAGAAATGCAATTTTTTATAAAAAAATTTGATTATGAGTAATTTAGTTGTTTTTCTGGTTGTTTATTTTGAATAACTATGATTCATAGGCAATTAAATTTGTCGTATAAAGAAAATTTTCGCTGGTCATGCAGCCTTGTTTAAATTACCCTCGTTTTTCATCAATCTTGTATACTAATTACCCGCTCCCCGCCATTGCTCAACGTACTTAAAAGCAAAAAACTCCGTCCGTCATCGGCATAATGATAGGTCGTTCCATTAAATACAGCAAAGACATTCAGACGGTTGGCTGTTTGCAAAGCGATATCATGCGTGTATATCAGCACATCAATATTTGAATCGTTATAATCCCGCCCGTATGCGGTGTCGCCCGGCTGCATGACAACGTAGCCCTGCTGGGCCGCGTCAAAAAAGGCGACCACGATAGGATCGGAACTATTGGTCCGGTCATCGGTCACTTTGATCCGGTGATTCGTTGGGTCACCTGTACTTTTCTTGAGCACAAATATATCGTTGGCCTCCAGCAGCTGGTCTACTCTGTAGGTGTTATACTGGTAAAGCAAAACGTCACCGCCCGAGCGGCGGGCGTACAAGTCGGCTATCGGGGTAAAGCTTTCTCCGCCCACATTTATACTGAGCGCTGTCCAGTTATCCGGCACCCATCTGAATTCCGTAAACCAGTTATTAGGATCTGATGGATAGGAAGCATCGCTTTCACCAATATTATGCGTGAAATTTGAGTATAGTCCCAAGTTTAGCTTAGGGAAGAACGGGGTGCTGCCCATTTCGTTTTTCAGCAGTACTGGCACACCCGCATCAGTATCATCCGATACGGTAATGTCAATTTCCGTGGCCGTACCGATATTGCGCGACGTCATGAGCCAACGGTAACTATCGTTCAGCGTGCCGGCAATGGCCCCCAGGTCAGTGACCCCGGCGACCATCGACACTGTATTTATACTGACTGATTTGGGGCTAACGACCTCAATGGTTTGCTGTATCGCAACTGCTATATTCCAGCCGGTATTTACATTACTTTGCAGCCATTCGGATGTACCAGGAGGCACCGGTACGCTTGCTTGCACGTTACCCTCCCCATCCATGAGCACGATAACGGCCAAATGTGTAAAAACATTGCTATTGAATGCTGCGACCGTGCTCTCATGATAATAATTCACCAGATTGTTGGTTACGCTGAATACCACATTCTGGACCACCGGCGACGGGATGCAGGAACCCAGGCTGTTCGCATTGGCCTGCCCTTCGCTGTTGAATGCTGCCGAATCGGCAACGGCGACGTTATTCTGGGCGTCGGCAACGCTGATGTAGGACTGGTAAATTTTCGTATAAGGAATTTGCGTGCCGACAAGAGGAGCGCTACAGCCCTGGGTGGTAAACCCGGCAGTTTTAGTAAAATAATACACCGGAACGGTCGGCTTATAAAACATATCGATGAAGTAAACCGTACCGGCTCCGTTTGGAAGATTACCGGAGAAACCAGGCACTACCAAAATACCAAGATTTCCGGCGGTATCAATTGTCAGGAAAGCGCCGAAAGGGTTTCCCGATGTACTGTCCAACACAGTTATATATTTCTTGATTGGTGATACGGGGTATGCACCCGCGCCGACAACCCCAAGCGTGATCGCGTTCCCGCTAAATTCGGTCTTTATCGTGAACTGCGCACCGATATATACGATCATCTCTTGCCCGACACCATCGATCTTATATTGGATCGGGGAAGTCTCGTTCTCAATATCCGTCGATTTTGAGCTCACGTCACTCCAGTTTCCCGGTGTAAATCCGCCTGCCGGCGTTTGCCATGGCACCAGCCCGGTTGACCCGTCAGGGATAGTCGCACCCGATGTGTCAGTGAAGTAGCACTTGATAACGGTATTCCCGATTGTGTAGTTGCTTGCTTCTATCCCCAATTCGATTCCGGAACAAGTATTACCAATGGTATTTGAATTGTTTGCCCCATGAAAGGTAATATCGGTGCTTCCTGTCCCGATGGTATTGCCGGAACAGTTAACGCCAAGTTTTATGTTGTTCCCTTTTATATTGTTCGAATTACCTCCGCCGCCTATCGTGATCAATTGACCGCCGGCCAGGTTATTATTATTGCACGCCTCACCTATATACGCATTCTGGCAACCTTGGATAACATTACCGCTGCTACCTTCGGCGATACCCGCAACGGAGGAACTGTAAACGACATTATAGGTAGATGTGGCACCAAGCCTAATATAGTTTGCCTGGAGAACCGCAAGGTTCGCGGCCAACGGCCCGATATTAATGCCGGTACTCCCGGTCCCGAATAAACTTGTTGCCTGGCTGCCCGCTTCCAGGAAATTCGTGCCCTGGAATATACTGGACGAGACGCCGGTGCCAATAGTGCAGAAAGTACAATTATCAAAATGAAGATCAGAACAACTGTCCGCCACAACGATCTCGGTGGAATTGTCGGCCAAAACGACGTTTGGCAGGCTATCCTGATACACACTCGTTCCGCTTCCCAGCCGCTGGTTTGCACCTGCGACGTTGATGGCCGGCAAGTCCGCGAAATTGGCTGTGTCTCCTGGCAGCGTTGAAAAAGGACCGATGGGGTTTGTCAAAAGCGGGAATATCTTGGCTCCCTGGTCAAAAAGCGGAATATAAGGCGAAGTGGGGCTTGTGTCCAAACTATCATTGGAATCATTGTTAATATCGATCAGCAATCCGTATACGGTACCGTTATTCGTCACAAATGAGCCTGCCGGATAAGAGCCCCCTTTAGACCAGGCCGGAACGCCTGTCAGGTCGGCGGCAAATCTCCTGAACAATATTTTCCTCCAGTCAAAGCAGGCGGCATTGCCGTTCACATCTTCCCGGTAAGTGATCCAACCGTTTCGGGGTTGCGTAACAGCCGGGGTGACGATAACTGTGTTATTGTTGAAGTCATAACGAATAATGTCGCCTGGGTTCAATGTTGACAGCGCAACGCCGCTAAAGGTATTCACCGTTACCGCTTCCATCAGCAATGGTTCGGCCGTCCCGGTGATAATCGTATCCGTCACCGGCTGGTGAAAAACCGTTGCATAATCGGTTAAAAGATATAGCTGACCGGGCGTTAAGCCCGATGCGTTAACCAAAGTGCTCAGATCAGCATAAGTTATACTAATCAGGCCCGTCTCCTGTTCCAGCCGGTCCCGGAGTAGCTTGATCAGCGCCCGCAATTGAACGCCCTGGGTTTTATTAAGGTTAGGGTTATAAGGATCATTCGCATTGATAATACTGTCAATGTAAGCGTCGGTTACTGGTCCTATTGGCATGGCTTTTAATAATTAGTTTTTTGTTAATAATTTATCACACGGTTAAAATATTGTCTGTCAGATTGAATAACCCGGAGGCGTTTTGTACGCGCACCTTAAAGCGGTTATAAACGGTATTGCCGTTCCCGTCTGTGGTCACCAGCGGCTGTAGCTGAAACGTTACGACCTGCCCGGGCTGCGGTGTTTGGTCGGTGTCCAGCAGGGTCCAGTTTCCTTTCACATTTTGTTGGTACAGGTAGTATGTGCCTTTGTTGACCACAGTAGTCCAATTCAGCGTATTAGCTGGGGGAGGGTTATACGTCAACTGCGGTGCGGTTGGGTTTACTGTATCGATCAGGTTTACAGTCACCATGACCGATCCGACCGATTCGACTTCTTCGGGCAGGTTGAATTCGTTGATAATCGACCGGACGCTGGCTAACCTGTAGTAAAGCGGCTGCCCAAACGGGATATTGGCCAGGTCAGCAAGGGTATCCGTCAGCATATAGCCCGTCTGGCCCGGATCGGCCACGGCTACTTCAACTGGCGTTCCCATAGTTGCCAGTGCATCGGCAAGCGTAATATCCGTTGTCCGGTAGAACCGCATGGCGGTGATATTGTCGTAAGGCGCGGTCGGCGAAACCTGGAAAACGATACTGATGGGGCTTACAACACCCGCCGCCGATGGAACGATCGAAAATGTCCGCACAATTGGCGGCTCGGGCGGAGTAGTATTCAATATGGTGACTGGCCCGGTAAACGGACTGAGCGGCCCGGTGATCAACTGATTGGATACTTCGGCCGCTGCATAAAAATACAGGCCTCTGGAAGATGCATTGAGTGTATAATCGGTAACCCTGATGACCGTTGTACCCGGATCATCCGGTTTGGTATACTTCCTGATCATCGGAAAGGGATTAAATGCAGGCGATGATGGGTTAAGCAGCTTGCCGTTGGCATCCCTTATGGTGGGCTGGCTGTTATCAGTCGCCCAACCGGTTTTGATAAAGAGGAAAATGGGCGTTGTCGCGGTGAGCGGTAAAATAGTGTCCTGTACCGCCAGGCTGTATTTCTGAATTTTCACATCCAGGGAATCGCCCGGATCGGTCAGCCCGTCCCTATCCGGAACGGGAAATCCATATGGATTCGGGCTGGCATCATAAACCTTAAAATGTCCCGGGTTCTCCGTGTCTAATACAAGGTTTACCAGGTCAGCGTAACGCAGGTTATAATTAGGATCATCTGTCAGTTGGCCCAGGGCAACTAAAATGCTGCTAATGGTTAGTGGCTGATATAGCGCATCGAGCACATCTTCTTCCGTAGTACGGCAGAATTTGAATCCGAAAGGGTTTGGCGGTGGAATGGCCACATCGAACGTAAACGCCGCTTTTGCGATAGCATTTGGCCGTACGACGTATGCAGCGCCCGTTGGCGCCGGAAGCTTAACCGGCTCCACGATAAGGCGGGCCAGTAATACCGACGGCGAGGACACGGAAGATTTAAAACCTGTCCCCCCTGACCTGTTGTCTGCCGTTTGCAGGCCGACCAGCGTTTTCTTGCTGTTCTGGTTAGCCGCAGGCAAAATATTCGCACCGTTGAAAGTGCCGGGGGCGGGTTCAGGGAACAGGTAGGCCCGGTATCCGGGATGGAAATTTATCGAAACAGTACCTCCGCCGGAGGAATCAGATATGGGATCATCCTGGTAAGCGGGGTCGTAAATGATCAGGCTAAGCGGATCGGTTTGTTCGATACGGAGCACTTCAAGTTGCTTGAGATTATTACCATTCGTGGCTACCCTGCACCAGCCTTTGTACCACTCTACATGTGCGGTATGCAGCGTACCCGGCGCATTATTATTGGGATTGCCGCTAGCGTACGGCAGATTGATTTGCGGGTTCGGCGCCAGCGATTGTTCCGTAAATGTCAGCCTGTAATAGCCGGGAGGCAGATTATCCGGCGGCGCTGTCCTCAGGAAAAGCGGATTAACCGTTGCCGGGGCCGTAATGCCGCCGATCCAGTTCAAGGTTTGATTGCCTTCCGAATCAGTATCGGTCTCTATATTCGCGTTTGCGGAATCGGCAAAACTGTGCAGGGAAATGGTTTCGGTAACGGGCTGCCAGTTCTCGGCATTGCTAAGATTTTCCACCATGGAAAACTGGCTGCCGATGAGCGGCAGCTGATAGGCCTGGACGATACCATAGCTTCCAGGCGATGTCGGGTCCTCCCAGGTGCTTTGCTGTATGATCTTGTTTACGGTGATAATGGGGCCGGTTGTATCCTGTGTGAGGCCGGTAACAACGAACTGTCCCTGCGGGGTGTTTAAAAGACTGTTATTGAACCGGAAAAATTGCGAGCTGTCGATAGCCGGTGACAGCACCTTGCCGTCGATTTGCGTATAAGGTGCGGTATACAGTTGCAATTGACCGTCCTGCCCGGAAACGACGTCGATTTTCCTGATCATTCCCTGCACCTCCACCGGCAGGCCAGGGTCAAAAAAGACGTTGACCATATCGGGCCTGATAGCGGCAGAAAGTTGCGCAGGTGTTGTGCCCGGCAAATTTGTTACATCGATGATGTCTATCCAGTTGAATACGATCCTGGTGAAATTGATGTCCTGACCAGGAAAGGCTGCGGCGCGACCAGTTAGCCAGCCCTGCTCCACGGAGGTAGTGAAGATCAGCGGGTCCTCCTGCTGGATATATTGTACGGTGACATCTGTTGGTGGCTGCAGCCTGTTTTGTAATGGAAATTCCGTGTCATCAGTAAATACCTCATCGCTGATAACCGAAGCTCTTGAAAACCAGTTGATGCCATAAATAGCATAGTAATGTACCCCGGTGGTCTTTTCCAGATGGACATACAGGCTGGTCGGGTTATCCGGGACGGCAACGGTTTCCTTAACACCTGCATCAGGGAAGCCGGCGTCATACGCATAGTAAAATGGCGGCAATGCCCCTTCCTGTGTAATTTCGGGTTTAACGTAATTGGTATCTGCTGTAGCACGATATTTAATGCCGTAATTAACAGGCCGGCCGTTAACAAAGATATTGGTATTGTCGGCCTGGGTTAGGTCGGCAAGAAAATTATATCCGGTTATTTCATCGTTAAACGGCTCGCGCCCGATATTAATAGCTCTCATCGGTCCGTACCGCGCATACCCGTTTACATCGAAGGCGGTCGAAACCGAATCATTCACCACCGGCAATCCGTAGCTTACCGGCCGTATCAGGGGCTGAAGCGGCAGCAGGTTGTCAGCTTTCCCTGTAGGAAGGGTCATGTAAGACCTTGCCAGCGGGGCTGAGCTGGTGAGCGCTGACTGGTTGGAATAAGCCAGCTTATAGATGAACTGGCCGTCCGCACTTACCGGGTCGATACTGCCCAGGCCCAACATGCGCGCTATATGATAGTCGGTCGAAACGAGGTTAAGTATATCAACCAGGCTAACCTGCAGCCCGGAAGTTCCCGGGTTTGCGTTCAAATCGGGTAAAGTCATTATCGCCCGCGGATCTGTTTCGCTCAGCGTCAGATATTCGGACACTACTGTTTTGATAGAGGGCTCGTTCGGGTTATCTGTGGTCCATTTATCATGATAGTTGGCCACTTTTACAGTAGTTCCTTCGTTATATTGAGGCCATAAATGGTCAACAGGATAATCAGGCGTTTCCAGCCTCGCAAAAACATCGTCATCGATCAAGTTAAGTGCGAAACCGCTGCCGATCTCCGTCCAGTCGCTCTCGTTCCTGGTGACCAGGAAGTCGTTGTAAGTTTCGAATGAAAAGCCGCTGAGATAGCAGCCTGCCGAACTACGGATACTAAGCCTTTGGATGTTTTCAGCCCCCATAGTTGCCGTTTCCGAGTTGCCTGGGCCAATGTTAACCGTTTGCCGGGCGTAAACCTTTTCTGCTGCCACATCATCCAGATCAGGTGTACATTGCGCCTCAATCTTAACCATTGCGTTGCTGGAAACTGCGCCGTTCACCATGTCAAGATCGACCCTGAACATGGTTTTGTTGGTTATGCTCAGTTGAATAATACCGGTATAAGCCTTCAAAAAATCAAAAGGGTTTGTAGCCGGATTCGTCTGGCCCGCCAGTTGGTCGTAAAGATCAGCATCGGTAAAAGTTAAAACTACCTGGTTGGTAAGCGCTATAGCATTGACTGTGGAATTGATAAAGTAGGTCCATCGTTTTAAGGCATAACTGATCGATGGGCTGGTGGTTTGCAAATCGATAGCAAAAGATGTTGGGGATGTATAAGGCGTGCGGTATATCCTGACATAGTCATTGGGCTGGTTATAATTTGCCGGAGTCGCTATCGAGTCGTCGTAGTCACCTTTAGGAAGATGGTTCGTACCCAGGTCGCCGGCAAATGCCCAACGTAAGTGGATGCCCGCCGGCACGCCGTCAGCGCCGTCGGCACCTGCCGCCTGGAGATACACATCCGGTGAGTTGTTTAAATAAAGTGTGCCGGGTGGCAGGCAGGGGCTGAGCCCGAGCGAAATCAAATAGGCTTGTATAGCCTCAAAAGCGTCCAGTACTTCCACCAAAGCATTGTCAAGGCTGATGATATCGGCTTCGCTGATCTCGCTGATTTTTCTTTGCAGTTCAATAAGTATATTCAGGATCGTTTGGAACAGGGAACTAAACCCTGTATTGGTTGGATCCAGGTAACTCAGCAGGAAATCATTGGTGAATTCAAGCGCCGAGAAATCTCCTCTCAAGCCACTACCATCATCAAAATCATAATTGGCAAAATCGTAATCGGCAAAATCACCAAAGGGAAAAGTGTCGGGGAGTCCGACGGAGCCGTCGATCTTGTTTAAAATGGTGACAGCACGGACATAGAGCTTCAGCAGCGTATTTTGTTCGAAAACACGAAGCATCTCCTGCAATTCCGGGTTGTCGGAAAATGCCCCGCTGTCCGATAGATTCTGGATCGCAAAGAGGCACGCTGCCATTTTGCTGTAGTCGGCGCAGAATGCATAAAAATTCGTTTCGGGTGGCATTTTTTATATTTTTATTTTATTAATTAATCATATAGCCTTGTTCTTTTGTCACTTAACCGGCCGTAATGGCAATTGCCGGGCTGGTATATTCTTCATACACCGAGTCATAGTCGACGCCGTTGTATATTTTATAACGGAAATACACCTGGAGGCTTCCGGCACTCAGCTGCATATTGGCATTGGTGATGAAAACGGCGGAGGTATCGCCCGAATAAAAATTGAGGAACCCGCCTGGCAAAATCACCGTGCTGTCCGCCAGCGTCAGCGTTGGCTGGATGGTGTCCGCCAGTTTATCAGCCGGTAGCTTAGGATCATTAAACGGTTCCGGGTTTCGGATGATGATGCCGAGTATCGTCTTCGAGCCACTGACCGGATCGGTGTTTACAACCGTGTTGATAATGGTGTGCTGCGATGGCTCAAAGGCCTTTATTTGCATGCCGCCATAAATGATCCTGTCATACTGTACGCCGTATTGTGCGATCAACGGAGAATCGCCCGTCGGTGTGCTGTTCAGCAAGGGGATCAATGTACTGGTGACCTGGTCGGGTGTAAAGGCCAGGTTTATCGGGTACACGGCATACACCTCAGTGCCCGGCGTGCCGTCAAGGACTAAACTGGAGGCCTGGGCCTGGAAAGTAGCGAAGATGGAAGACAGGAAGCTGTATTTATGCACCTCAGCCACTTGCTGGTACTGCCCGGCTGGCTGGTAAACCGCATTAAAAATGGCGGTGTACAATTTTCCGGGTGAAAGTGCCGGAAAATGCCATGAACCCTGTTTGATCGTCCGGTTAAGCGTAAACGAGGGACTGGCAATGGAGCAGTTCCCGGATGCAGCTTTATCCAGCAAAAACAACAATTGCTGATCCTGCGGCAGCGAGGTATAATTGGTGTCGTCTATCACCTGTGTGATCGTCGTCCACTCCAGTTCAGGCGTCAGCACGTTTTTGTATGGATCCAGCAACTCTACCTGCAGGCTGCTTTGCACAGCGGGGAGGCCCTGGTAGCTGTCCCAATCGGAATACATGGCATTCAAATAAGGCAGGATAAAGAACAGGTTGATCTGCGGATCATTAAAGAGCACCGGTTTGCTTAAATTGTAACGACCCTGCGCATCCGGGAACGAACGGTCATAATCGATATAACCCGTCAGATCAGCTAATTTAAATTCATCCGCCCGGTCCTGCCCAAGCAGGGTCTGGTAAACTGCGCTTTGCTGTTGGAAAAGCCCGACAGGGCCTGCGGTTCGGAATCCGAATATCTGGGTAAAGCTTTGGGGCGATCCGTTATCTACCGTATCGGTGGCGGATACGGTAATTGCGAACGTGGTATTTGGCCGCCAGACAGGCTGGATGGTTTTGTTCAGGTTATTACTTAATACTTCTATCTCGTTGATGAAGCCAGCTTCGGTGATGCCGTTTTCCTGCCGGATGGCCTGTAGTTCTTCCACCAGGTAACTCACCTGGTCAATATAGGTATCCAGTGGCGCGGCGCTCAATAAGGCCAGTTCGGCAGGGATTGGGACGTTGGCAACATGCTCGCGATCAACATAAATAGTAACCATTCCTGCAGTACGGTCAACCGAAACCAGGATACGTTTGTATTGGTTAACCAGCAGTTTGGCATTCGTATAATCCAGGGTGTACGGGGCGGATGCATGTATCCCCGAACAATCCAACCCGTTATAACAGGTAAACCAAATATCGAAGGATGGCACGGTCGCCGGGTCGTTATAGATTTGCTGCGTATTGCCCGGCGTTTGCTGGTACAAGTGCAGCGCATAGCCTTTTTGGTAGCCGGTTACCGGGTCGATACCTATTTTTGATAAAAGTGTGCTGATCCCGCCCAGGTAAGGATTAAATATCGCAGTCACCTCAAAGGCAAAACTGCCGGTTTCAACCTTCAGTGCAGAGTTATAAGGCACTACCAGGCCATCGGCTTTTGAAATGTAGGAATAAACGTTTTGCAAGGCGAGCGCAGCGCCGGCGCCCTGGTAAAACCCGGGCACTGCATCCGGGCTCCCCGTAATAAAGCCGTTTGACGTTCCCGCCGTGGCTGAATTGGAGGTCATCGGCCATCGGCCAACCAGGCCGGTTGTATCGTTGTATTGCTTTGCAACAACCTCTTCTGCCGAAAAACTTTGATCGTATAAGGATACATACATCAGCGTTTTTTTAGCATCATATTCGTGATGGAACTGCGGCGTGGTTACAGGCAAAAACTGATCAGGCAACTGGAAGTAGCTGCCAATGACCAGGTTGCCATCAAAATCAACCGGCTGTCCTGTGGTAAAGATGATCAATACTTTGTTCACCGGCTGGTCGAGGTGGTTATAGCTGAGGGACCTATTTTGCTGCGCGGATGACAACGATAAAGGCGATAGCCTCGTATCAAACGGCAGCGTTATGCCGAATTCAAAATTCAGGTGGCCTGTCACTATCGGATAAACCGACAGGTTATTTTGGTTTGCACCAAAGTCAATCTCAAAAGTGGTGACCGCTTCGGGGAATTCGATCAGCAGGGATCCGCCCAATGTGGCAATATGCAGGCTGTTTCCAAAGGACCCATCGTTTTGTACGCTGCCCGACAGTCCGTTGAAGTCAAATGCAAGGTTGCCCATCATTATTGTATTACCCTCCGGGTAATTAGTATCAAGCGTCTCGCCTTTCCAGTTCACAATAACTTCTTTGGTCACTTCATCGTAGCAGAAAATATCTTTTGGCTTAAAATTGAGCCCGTCCAGGTTTGTTGTCGCTGTATCGGTCTTATTGGTAAACGAAAACATGTTTTGCGAAAGCAACCGGATCTTATTATAGGTGTTCGGCTGCATAAACTGCCAGTAACCCGGCGGAAGTGTGGCCAGGTCGACATAGTTGCCGCCGGTGTTACCGTTCACGATAGCGGTTACCGCTTCGTAAACATTGTATGGCCCCCATGAGGCGGAAGTAGCGTCCCAGGCATAAATATTTAAGACGGTGAGGGTGTAGGTATGCTGTACCTGGCGGCTAATCCCCTTAACAGGTGGCAGCAATTCTGTATAGCCCATGGGCAGCTGGCTGGCCGAGCCGCCGAGTAATACCTGGCCGGGCATCACCGGTTTAAGCAATTCAATCTCAATATAGCTGTCCAGCGGAATGGTTACCTGCTTCACTGTTTCCGAGTTCGTAAAATCGTACCGCCAGTAGGATGAGCCGGGAGCGGGTATCTCACTATCGGGCGGCATGCTGGATAAGTAATTTACCGGGAACGACTCGCCCGACATGATGTTGAGCGCTGAAGCCGGCATATAGCCTGTTTCCGGGCTCGGTGCGCCAATGGCAGGAATCGGATTCAGCAGCGGTTGTCTGTCGTTGCTGATCGTCCAGCTTACGCTGAGTGTAAAATGGATGTTTGGCAGCGGCCATGGTGTGTGGATCTTTACCGCCAGGCTACCAGTGATATTGAACGGATGCGGGGCCTCTACCGCAAGTGCAACTTGTATGGAGAAGCCGATCTTGAGCCAGAATAATTTTAGGTTGGCATAGCCGCCAAACTGGATAAAGCCGCCGATTTGTATCGGGGTAAAGCTGACGTAAGCACCCAGATCGAGGCTTGCGCCGAAAGACACGCCCACCGGCCCGAAAGATTTGTTGAAATTGAAACTGGCGCCTGCGCCGGCCTTAAAGCCCTTGGCGGATATCATCACATAGGCGTAGCCTTTAAACAGCGTAAGTATCTTAGCTTGTATACGGGCGCTTTCCGGTTGATCCTGGCCAAGGTTAATGTACCAGCCTGAAGCGTTGTTAAAGAAGAAGGCCAGTGCCAATGTACCCTGCAGCGAGAACACTTCGCCGCCAGAAGGCAGCTTGTAATTTACGCTCAAGTCGCCGGTAAAGGATGTACTGTCGATGGCGATCAACGCGCTGAACGGCGGATCAACCTTATCAGTCAGGCCAATTCGTGACCGCAATATACCCGCCTGCCCCGCAATGAGGAAAACATCCGGCAGGCCCAGCATAATGAACAGCTTGCTGGAAAAAGTAAAACCGGCATCGTACGAGGTAGCTATAGTGATGCCCGCGCCGAGCGAGAAACCCTGTTTATTGGCAAACTTATCGATCTCAATCCCTTCCAGGCCATCCGGTACATTCTTCGCCTTATACCAATCCCACCAGCTCGAATCGTCATTCAGGCCCGCGACAGCTGATTTTGATGGCACATAATGCTTGCCGATCAGGCCGCGGAAGCCATAAATCCCTAAGCCGGTGGAGCCCAGCAATATCGGCATCGAAAGTTCCAGCCCGATATCCACCAGGAAAGAAGGTATGCTGGGGTCCAGCCGCATGCCGGCGCTGCCGGCGACGCCGAGCTGTGGCAAGCTGACCGCTACCGAACCGGCATATTCCGTTCCCGCAGTTGAGCCCGCTACATTCGGATCCGGCGTGCTCACTTTTATGAAGCCCTTCAGGATAAAATCCGCGTCTTCCGGCGATGCATCACCCGGTTCAATGATGTCAATGGCAATGCCGTCGATGCGGATAAAATTATCAAACGACTTACCCGGGCCATCATCAACCGTAAAATAATATTTAATCCCGTTTCCTTTAACATCCACCCCGGCGTTCCCGGTGTTCACCATACCATCAAAACCGAAATAACGGTAACTGCGATCCACGCCGTTAAGTGTTTTATTGTAACTGCCGAGGGAAATATTACTTATCTCCATCTTTACCGGGCCTATCTGCAGCTTAAAGGACTTTGGTATCACCAACCCGCCGCCTGAAAACTCAATGTCGCCATTGTCCCATATGCGCAGTTTGGTGATATTGATCCCTTTGGGAAGTATATCTCCTAATACCGGCACGTGTGCAATGAAATCCAGCGTTCCGGCAACTTCTATATAAAAACCCTTTGGCTGTTGCTCGCCGATGGTCAGGCTTCGGATCGTGAGGTTAAATACGTTTGGCAGGGTGATTACCAGCGCGTTCGCCTGCGGCAGGGCGGTGATAGAGAAGTTGCCATCGTCTTTTATTTGGGCCTGGATCTTGATGACAGCCGGCTGACCGTTGCTAGTATATTTATCAAGTGTGATTTGCCCGGCAATGGCGCAATCGGTGATGGTGTTTTGAAGGAAGGTTAATGAAAAGCTATCCAGTTCAGCGGAGAAGCTGCCGAATTTTCGGTAGAGGATGCCCTGGTCGGCTAAGGTGATTTTTCCGGAAATTCCTCCGGTGCCGATAAGAACATTTGACGCAGTAATGGTGGCGCTATGATTATTCGGATCATCTTGTCCAAATCCCGCAAACCTTATTGAAGCAGTTTGAATAAAAATGCCAATAAAATCATCCGGATATCCTGCTGCGTCTGCAGCCGGAATATTAGAAGTAGTGCTTAGATCAATCTGAGCGCCAGAAAAACTTATTATTATACCAG
This sequence comes from Sphingobacteriales bacterium, assembly GCA_044448725.1. Classification (GTDB taxonomy): domain Bacteria; phylum Bacteroidota; class Bacteroidia; order Sphingobacteriales; family Sphingobacteriaceae; genus Mucilaginibacter. Next base: position 32,610 of record JBIOHE010000003.1, read on the forward strand.
TGCTACCAATTTGAGCAAATGTGGGAGTCAGTGTCAACGATACAGAAGAATCGAATCCCAAACCTGCGTTTGTACTAAATGTAAAACTACTCCGATCAAATAAAATTGTAGAGACAGGTGGATTTGCGGGGTCTGTAATAGGTAATGGTTGAAAAGTTGAACTATCGACAGGAATTAAAATAGACCGCGGTATTTCTAAACCTAATTCTAAAATCAGCGAAGCTGATATTTGAGGTAGCAAGGCAGTTCTAATTTTATCTACTACAGATCCATCGAGAAAAGGATGTAGAATAATATCAATGGCTTCGAAATTGTCAATATCTTGCTGTCCGGCTATATAAAAATTAAAAAAAATATCAAGCGAAGCAATATTGCTGCCTGCTAACTGGTCATTTTCATCGATAGCTGCTACTAAACTATCAACGTCATCTTCAGTTAAATTACTCGACGTATCAAGTGAAATTAGAGGTGATAGATTATAAGTGCTATTAATTTTAGAAATGAGACTTTGAATATTATTATATTCAAAGATTTGGATAGCGTTGAAAAACAAATCGACGACACTAACATTCACCAGATTTAAAACAAACCCCAATATTTGGCCAGGATCAAGCGATAAATTTTGTATACTTAATCCATTTAAATAGGGTAGTAATGTAAACTTAACATCCAATGTAATGTCAAACTGAGTGCTATTTGACCCAGTTTGGGTTTGAGAAGGATTTAAAACTAAATAAAGGCCAGAACCGAACAATTCGCATTTTATAGCAGTAAACGTAAGTAATGAAATATTGATTCCATATGCGTCGCCCCGGCTATTTGTAACAATTTCCTTTTTTTTCAAAAGAATACCATCCAATAATTCTTCCCCTATATCTTTCAGAAAGGAAATTTCATCAGGCAAATCATCAAAGTCAAAAACAGATGATAAAACAGGGTAGTAATTAGGAGATTCCATGTTAATTATTTAATCAAATTACCATTCAAATAAAAATGCGACGCGTATTTTTTCTCTAATGTTTGCTTCCGCACTACATTAGCAACCCAATAACCTATCCCGGGGCACATTAGCTGCCAATTCTGCCAATTTTTCATACCGTAATCGCTGTTGATGGGCTCGGGAACAGTAGATAAATTATAGGGACCTGCCGGGTTTTGATCGAAGAAAAAATGACGCCAGCCCTTACTAAGCGCGTATGCCCAATGTCCTTGGTCTGGTTTATTAGGGGTAACAATAAAAGGGCAATGGTTTTTAATCCGGTCTGCTTTCGATATAGTCGGGTTATAACAATCCTTACAATAGTCAAAGCTATTTATACATTCAGTAAATGCCTTTGGGTGCTTTAGGGTTACCTGCTTAACGGTATCAATTTTTGACTTACCTGGCGAAGGCAAAAGTCTTACGGGCTCTTGCACATCGTCTTGACTGCCCGGCTCGCCGCCGGGCCTAAATATTGTTTGCTTAAAGCTACACAATCGATCAATCAAAGCTTTGGTACCAGAAGGCAGATCCATCTGGTATAAATAAGGCAGTGTCTGCTCGCGCAATACAATGTCAGCCGCTTCAATATCATTAACATTTAAAGGGTCATAAAAAGAATCGTCGACAAAAGATAAGGACGTAATAAGTTTATATTGTCTGATATTAGGCAAGAGGGTCGGTGTACTTTGAGGCAGTGTTTCATAGATGCTTAGATAATACGGTTTAACAAAAAACAAAGAGTCTGTACCAGGCAAGGCGAATGCCAGTGGCAAATTATTCGCATAGGTGGCTTTCCTGCGTTGATTTTTTATTAATATCTCCGTTTGGGAATCCGACACTTTCCGGTGTCCAAACCTGTCAGCAAGGGGATTATTATACTTATTCCAATAATTTATTGCATATTTTAATTGATGGGAATAGTCTTCGTATATCGTGCCGAATCTTGCAACGTTTTTTCTGCTTCCATGCAGCTGGTATAAATCAAGATAATCATTTTCGTCCAAATTTCTGGAGGGCTTATAATACAGCGTGAGATGCCGGGTATTGCTTAAAAACTCATTGAACGAATGCGGCAGCCATTTCTTACCCTCATTATGCAATGTGGTTCTTTTAACATACCTGAAGACTATCCGGATAACCCTTTCCTTTTGCCATATAAACAAGCTGCTAATAACCTGTCGATTATTATTTATCGAATCAACTTCAGAAAGCACATACATTTTCTTATCGGATGCATAAAAAAAGTGACCATCAGTTGCCTGGGAGAAGGTCGTTCTCCAAATGCAGCTAAATAGGAGCACAAGAATTAAGGCTCTGTTATTACGTGACATATCGGAGTTATTTTGTTTGGTACCGGACGATAATTTGCTTGCATATAGGGTGTGGTTGGTTCGGCTGGGGGCACTGGATAAATCATGCTGGCTATTTCATAGATTGCTATTAAAGTATAAACTTGAAACAATTGCCTTGAGGCATCACTTACACTGGCGGCGCGTCGCCATTCCCTGGTTAAATCAAGCCCTTGCCAGGATAATGCATCATAAACGATATTTGCTGTAATAGTCTCCAGAACGACATTATCTGGAGAAGATTTGAAAATATCAGTGATATTCATTTGAACATCCGACCTTGTTATTCCCACTATGGATTCATACTGGGCAGCCGCACTATTCATATCGGTTCTTAGATATTTCGCCATGTAATTATGCTGATAGCTCCGTTCGTTAACACTGTCATTAGGCGAAGCCGGAGCAGGACCATCTGTGTCTCCAAAAGCACAATAATAATCACCCAATATTCTACCATTAGAATTGTGCGAAGCCCTAAGTTTATTAGCTAACGTAGCACCAGATGCTGCTACACCTCCAATTAAAGCAACTTGGTAGTCAATAGACGCATGTTCCAATTCATGAATGATAGTCCTTATTATTGAAGTTGTCGAGCCTTCAACCAGATATGTAGGGTCTATTCTTATCACAATAGAAAAGGTTCCTGTAATAGTCCCATCTACTAATGTTCTACCTTTGGGAGTGGTGTCCGCAAGGGCATTGATTGCCTCTTGAACATCAAAAATTAATTTTTGTGCTTTGAGATATGGATTCGGCGGAACGACTGCTGAGGCCGACGTTTTGCGCAGATATTGGTTAAAAATATCTAATTTTAGGAGATTATCAAATAAATGCTGCTTTTCCAAACTAAGGTTTGTCAAAGTACTTTGCAACTCATCGCTTATCGTTACTTTTAATGGGGAAAAGGAGTTGCCATTATAAACTGTAACGTCAAGCTGTTCCAGGTCTGCGGCCGCTTTAGAACAAAATAAATAATCTGCCGAATAAACATCAATGTTAATCGGACTGGATAGTTGATTTAAAGTTGTGCCATTTTGTTGTATACCACGTACATTAAATTTGGCGGAGTTATAGAAAATATGGTCGTCGTCCTCAGCATTGGTGATATTTTGCAATGGGATAAAAATTGGATAATAACTATCCGAAAGCGAGTTGGAACTAATTGCTGTAGCGAGTTGAGTAAATTCAGTCGTTGTTACTGAGGCCCCGAAAAATATAAATGGAGTTGCAACAGACGTTTTTGGATCGAATACCTGGGTGAAATTTAAAAATGGTGTAAGAGACGTTCCTTTGGCGATGGTGTGCTTACCAAGTTGGACTTGCTTTATAAACAGACCTTGGATATATTTGAAAAGACTTGAAAAATCGTTTTTCTCACCATCTGCGATCACATTTGGTTCAATAAAGTCGCCACGATATTTAAAGACATCTTTAATCAAAGCGAAAACGGTCACGCGATTGGCCTCAAAAGCAATATATGATTCAAAAACACCCGAAATATAACGAGGATCCTGAATCTCATTAAGATTACTATTTTGATTTACGCTAAATTTATAATTTACAAAATTTTTAACTCCACTTTTGTAAATAACAAGTCCTCCATTTGGGATAGTTCCATTGGGCGGAACTGCACGAAATATAAAAAGATTGTCAAAATTTGAAACCGTTGGGAATATAGCACTACTGCTACCAGGGTTTGCGCTGTCGATTTGTTTGAAGTAAAAGACACTAATATAATTGGAAATAACAATATTTTGAGTTATGCTGCTATCTGCTACGTGACAATTCAATTCTAAGAAAACCTTACCTGACAAAAACAGTTGATCATTGGCACTTGAAAAACTAATAATTGGCTGCCCTCCACTTATTGCAGCGCTCCCATCGTCATTTGTGGAATTAAGAAATCTTGATTGAACCGTAAAATTAGTAGTGGCATAAGGAAAGTATAAAATGGGCCTAATTTCATAGGTTTCTTTATCAAAACCAAATTGAAAACTAACGTATGGAGTGGTGTCGTTAGGAGGGCGTCGGGAATACGTACTATTAAATAGGCCGGCTGTTTGAAGGCTAAAAATAGGCCAATTATTGACTGCATATGTAAAAGTTGGTGTAACACTTCCTTGCAGATTGAAGTTCTTTAGATTGAATCCGTAATTACTTTTGTGATATACAAATGATGCCCCAGACTCATTTCTTATATCCAAGTAGATTATCCCATTGTTTAAAAATTTAGGATAGAGAATCGAATTAAAAAAATCGGTTTTTGATGGCGAAATATTATGTCCTGTCGAGTCTCTGACGGTAATCGTTCCCGGCCCAACCATCCCATAAAAAGCGCAAGGATCTAAATAACTGATCACCTTCTCCCGAATAGCCTTATTAGCGTAACTACTATCAAAAGTAGGTGCAGTAACAATATGATCTAACATTCGAACTGAAGCCAACGAATCGTCCGAAAAATATCCGTCCATTAAAATCTCGATTCCGCCACCACTCGATGCCCCAAATTTTCCGACAGATTTACCCATATCAATTGTGGCGTTGGCTATATTTGGATTACTTATAAAAAGCTGATCAATAGATCCCGTATCAGGGAGTGTCTGAAGATTATAGCCCAAGATACTTGAAGGTGGGTCCCCCGTTATTGGGATCGAACTGTGCGCAGTCGCAATTATCATCTTAGCCTGTTGATCCCAAATACCGGCAGTCAGATCACTTGTAGATGAGGGAGCTATAATGGTACCGGCAATTACGGAGGATTTTAAAATCCCTCTGTATATGATATATCTGATTTCTAACCCCGGAACAAATCCAATATTTTCAGGTTTTAATATAAGGTTTACTAAAGTTCCGGCGTCTCCGCCAATAGGTTGTATTTTAACATCTCCTTTCGTAACTGCATAAGCAACCGCATCAGATGAAAATGAATGCAAACTGCAAACCCTATATTGAGTTTGCTCTATACCTGTAATAGGTCCAAACGGTTGACTAGGCAATTGGGCCTGAAGTAAATCAGGCTGAGTAAAAAAGTATACGGGCATGATTTAAATCTTAAGTGATATTTTCAGCATTCATTTATTATTCGTTTTATGAGCGCGCCTTATATTTGATTTTTCTTGCTATATGTTTTAGGTATTTGATTTAGACATTTTTTCATTTTACAAATGTCCCGACCTTTACAAACGCCTAATCCCAATAACTTATTTTTTTAACAATTAATTCCCCTCCTCAATTAACCACAATCACCGCCGACAACGTTACCCTGTTATATTGTAATGTGCCTACCTTATACGTATTAGCCGGGGTATGCTGCGCCTGGCTTTGTATCAGCGTATTTGCGTTTATCGTATTTGAGGAAACCTGGGTACCGGCGGTATTGATAAAATCAGTTCCGCTCTGGCTCATGGTTCCGCCTTTCCAGGTAACCAGTTCCACCGTAAAATCGCCGGTTACCGGCGTACCGAACCAGACGGCATATAAGCCCACTTCCATAACATCCGGCAACGAGGTGTGGGCCGCTACAAATTGTTTTATCCCGACCATCACATCCTCGCTCCCTGCGCTGGTGGTATTATCCGAACCCCACCATAAATAAGCGTTCGTCTGCGGTACCGTATCTGCAGGTAAGGTGGCGTTGGGCTGGCCGTATCCAACATATATACCATCATCCGTTGTCCCGTTATTTTCAAAGCCGACCATGATATCCAGGTCAGTTCCGCCCCCATCCCACTGGTATTTTACGGTCATAAAATCAAAATCATCTGCAATGGCCACACTGGAACGGGTGATATAAGATATTGAGTTGCCGGCGACATCATAAACCAGTTTTATGATCATGGTAAGGTCGGCCTCTGCATAGCTGCCATTGGCGCCGCCCACAAGGTCGCTTGTAAAACTTGTGCTGTTGCCTAATGTATCCCCGATTATCGAAGGGAGGTAACTCCCCGTGCTCCCGGAAAGCGTCATTTGGGAGGCAAAGGTTTTTAATGAAAACACGCCGGATAAGGTTACAGGGGCGCTTCC
>JBIOHE010000004.1:0-34408 GCA_044448725.1 Sphingobacteriales bacterium
GCTTTTTAAGGTCGGCCAATTGTGTGGCTTTATCTTTTGGCTGGCTGCAGGCCGCCAGTGCCAGTATTGCCGAAAAGTATAATATTTTTTTCATGTTGTTGTTTATGTTTTGTCTGTTTAAGGTGCTGTTTATTTAATTCGTCCGTATGCTTTATCAAGGTCAACTTTGCTCACCAGGGCATCATATAAACCCTGGATGTAAGAGTTATCGGCTTGCTGAACATCAGTTTCCGCCTGCGTAACTTCAATGCTTGAACCTACCCCCTGCTCATACTTGATTTTTGCAACCCTGAGCACTTCTCCGGCCAAAGCCATATTCTTTTTTTGGTCGTTCAATGATTGTAAACCATTGATAAAGGAGGTGCGTGCCACGCTTACCTGCAGGTTTATTGTATTTTTCATATCATACATATCATTTTGCGACTTTAATAAGTTTATATGCGATTGTTTGAACTGATTAAGATGCTGCCAACCCGTAAATATCGGAACACTTAAATTAAGTCCTATATAACTTGTAGGGTACTGAGTTGTAAATAACTGACTGAAACTATTATTTTGATAAGCATCGCTCAAGTTGGCATTTGCTGTTAACTTAGGTAAAAACTGTCCTTTTTTTAGCTTCAAATCATACTGTTGCAGCTTGTTTTGTGTTTCAAGTAAACCATATTCAATACGGTCGCGATAAACGGTGGTGTCATTAACTGCTTCGGCCATGCCGGCATCAATGTGGACATCTTCTAATTTATCTTTAAGTGTCAACTGTTTTTCAATCGGCATACCCATCTGGAACTTCAATAATTCATAATTCAAAGCCAATAACCTAATTGTATTTTCCCTTGTTGTATTCAACGAATTATATTGAACAGTAAGGCGATCCACATCAATTTTTTCAACAAAACCCTGTTTATTACGCGCACTTGTTTCATCCAGTTGCTGTTTTAGCTCGTTAATATTTGCTTCAAGCAATTTCAATTGTTCCACGCTAACCAAAACCTGGTAATAAGCTTTGGTAACATTTACATTTGCTTCAATTTTCGAGCGGGTGAAACTGCGTTCGTAAAGCTGTTTATAGGTTTTCCGACCCTGTAAACCAACTAAATAACTTGGATCAAAAATAATTTGGCTAAGGTTTAGCCCCAAATTAGAATTGTATTTCTGACTGAAGGAAACAGATACCGGGTCCCGGCCGATTTTTAAAGGCATTGTTATAGTATTACCATTTCCATCTTTTACACCCTGGCTAATTAAACCCTGCAATAGTTCTTTGGGTATATTTGGAAAAAGTACTACCTGTGATTTTAAATAATCCTGAAAAGCGGCGGAAGCATTAATTTGGGGATACCCCTGCCCCACTATTTCCTTTACGTGATACCCTGCACTTTCAACATCCAGGTTTGCATTTTTTACATCATGCTGGTGCTCGTAAGCATAATTAACGCAATCAGCAACGGTGAAATTATATTTTTGACTGTCAGGCGGCGCCTGCTGCGCGAAACCATTTAAGGCTGCGGCGCACATTAAAGACACTATTAGTATTATATGTTTCATTTTTATTGTTGTGTTGTTCATATTACTATTTAAGCAGGCTGATTTGGACATCTTCAACAAAATAAGCTTTGTTGTATGACAACCCTATGTCAGCAGTTTATTCTTCAATTATATTTTTGTACTGGTTTAATAACTTATAACCTTTCAGCGTACAAATACCATAGTTAAAATGTTCATGGAATTGTTGCTGTACTTTCCATGTATTAAATTCGGCAGCCGGGAAAACGGAATTGTTAAAACCCAGCTCCACCTGGTTTACCCGCATCCTTGCTATTATCTTAACATCAATTTCGGGCCTTATATAACCCTGCTTAACGCCTTTTGACAAAAGTTCTTCTAAAGTGTGTACCAGCACCTCCGATTTAAAGCTTTGAAATTGCTTCCATGCTTCCGGATGATATTTCTGCAATTCGTGGATGACAATCGGGTTGATCCGTGCAAATATATCCTCGGAACATTTCATCATATTGATCATTTCCTCAATAACATTTGCAGATTTGCTGATGATCTCACTCACCCGGTCTTCATCCTCCTGCAGCTTTTTCTTTGTTAATGCCATCACCAGCTCGTTTTTATCTTTAAAAAACTGGTAAATCGTTTTTTTCGACATGCCCAAATGCCGGGCTATGTCATCCATCGTGATGCTTTTGATCCCTGATGTTAAAAACAGCTCTTCGCCGCCCTGTATTATTCTCTCTTTTTGACTCATTGACTTTCGCGGTCAAAACTATGGAAACATTTTTAGATTACAAAGTTTCCATCGGAATTTACTTTTTTCTGACAAATCCTTTAAAAAGTAGCAGTTTTAAGTGGCAGTAGCAGGATTACCCCTGAGCGCTTGCCCCTTTTATTTAATGAACAAATTTATTACTAACAAAAGCCACAAACAGGCGGAGATAACGACAATGTACAGGGCATTTTGCGCCGTTTAACTTTTTTAACTGTCCGCTAATAATCAACTGCAACTTTAAACTGCCAATGAAATATTATTACCTTTGTCAAAAATCAAATTCAATAATTCAATAATTCAGTATGACGCTCACCGCTCTTTCAGCAATTTCACCGGTTGATGGCCGCTATCGCAATACAACAGCCCCGCTGGCTGCCTATTTTTCGGAATACGCGCTGATCAAATACCGGGTATTTGTTGAAATTGAATACTTCATCGCCCTTTGCGAACACCCGCTGCCACAACTACAAAACTTTGATAAAATTGTTACAGAAAAGTTACGCAACATTTACAGAAATTTTAATGAGGCCGATGCCGAAAGTATAAAACTGATAGAAAAAACAACCAATCATGATGTTAAGGCGGTTGAGTATTTTATAAAACGGGAATTTGATAAACTGAGCCTTGAAACCTATAAAGAGTTCATCCATTTTGGCTTAACCTCGCAGGACATCAACAATACTGCTATACCTTATACTTTTAAACTTGCTTTAAACGACGCCTATTATCCGGCGATAAATGAATTGGTTGACATCCTGAAAAGTTATGCTGCCGAATGGGACCAGGTATCTATGCTGGCACATACCCACGGGCAACCAGCCTCGCCAAGCCGCCTGGGAAAAGAGATCCAGGTTTTTGTTGAACGCCTGGAAGGCCAGCTGAAACTTTTAAAACAGATACCCTACTCAGCAAAATTCGGCGGCGCTACCGGCAACTTCAACGCACACCATATCGGTTATCCGGGTATTGACTGGAAAGCTTTCGGCAACCATTTTGTAAATGATATTTTAGGATTGAACAGGTCACAATTTACAACACAAATTGAGCACTATGATAATTTTGCTGCGCAATGCGACGCCTTGAAAAGGATCAACAATATTCTGATAGACCTTGACCGCGATATGTGGGCCTATATTTCAATGAACTATTTTAAACAAAAAATAAAAGAGGGAGAAATAGGTTCATCGGCTATGCCGCATAAAGTAAACCCGATTGATTTTGAAAACTCCGAAGGGAATTTGGGCATTGCCAATGCTTTATTTGAGCATTTTGCGGCTAAACTCCCCATTTCGAGGTTACAGCGCGACCTTACCGATTCAACCGTGTTGCGGAATATTGGCGTACCCATAGCACATACCTTAATAGCTATAAAATCGACCGTAAAAGGCTTAAACAAGCTGTTGCTGAATACTGCCGCCATAAACGCCGACCTGGAAGCTAACTGGGCGGTAGTGGCCGAGGCGATACAAACCATATTACGCCGCGAAGGTTATCCAAACCCTTACGAAGCATTAAAAGAGCTTACACGCACCAATACGCATGTTAACGCAGAAACGATTGCTGTATTTGTTGACAGCCTTAACGTTGACGATTCAATTAAAGCGGAAATTAAAAAGATAACGCCTTCGAATTATACGGGGATTTGAGCTGAAAGCGAAAAGCTGAAAGACCAAAGCCCAAAAAAATCGGACCCTAAATAAGTCGGTAAAAGCTTTTTGCTTTGAGCTTTCTGCCTTTAGCTAAACGTCACCCACAGGTCATAACAATTTAATAGCGTTACATAAATCAAAAAGCTGCTTAACTTTGTTGAGCTTTATAAAAAAGAAATAAAATGAGCATTAACGTATATACAGAATCTACTCCGAACCCGGCAACAATGAAGTTCATTGTGAACAAATTACTGATCAATGGCAGCGCGGACTTTGCAACAAAAGAAAGCGCCGAAAAATCACCTTTTGCCAAGGAGTTATACAAATTTTCGTTTGTGAACGGCGTATTTTTTGCCAGTAATTTTGTTACGGTAACTAAATTTGAGGACGACAACTGGGATGACCTGTTGCCAATACTAAAAGAGTTTGTAAAAGGCGCGGTAGAATCAGAATTAAAAGTACAGGATGAAGAACAACCCGAAGCAGGTGACTTTGAAGGCACCGATACAGAAATAAAAATTCAACAGATATTAGAGGATTATGTACGCCCTGCTGTTGAACAGGATGGCGGCGCTATCACCTATAAATCATTCGATGCAGGTATTGTGACAGTAGAGCTACGCGGATCATGCAGTGGCTGTCCCTCTTCAACAGTTACCCTGAAGGCTGGTATTGAGAATTTGCTGAAACGCATGGTTCCCGAAGTTACCGAAGTGGTATCGGAAGCATTATAATATAAGCACTAATTTAAGTTGACACTAATTTTCACGAATGGGACCGAATTACACAAATGTAATTTGACAACATTAAATTGTCTCCAATTTACAATGAACATCAGCAGAATCTAAATTCGTGAAAATTAGTGATTATTAAAATTCGTGAAATTCGTGTTCCTCCAATTCGTGAAAATTCGTGTTTACATATATTTTTGGATTGTTTGAAGCAATTCTTTGGTTATCCTGCCGTTAGTCGCCAACAATTCACGAGTATGGAGGCATTCATCGCCGCCTTTAAAATTCACTACTTCGCCCCCGGCCTGCCTTACTATTACAATACCGGCAGCCACGTCCCATGCGTTGAGGTTGTACTCATAAAAACCCTCGAACCTGCCGCAGGCGGTGTAGGCCAGGTCAACCGCTGCCGAGCCTAAACGGCGCAAACCGTGGCAGCTTCTCATCAATTCGCTGAACAATTCGATATAGGCTGCCTGCTTTTCAAAATCATAGTAAGGGAATCCGGTAGCCAATAAGCTTTTATCAACTGTCGGGGTATTGCTTACCTTAATTTCATTGCCGTTAAGATATGCCGGGGAGCCTTTCCAGGCATAAAAGCATTCATCCTGGTTAATCTCATACACCACCCCGGCAACCAGCTCATCATATTCCTGCAAAGCAATACTAACCGAATAAACAGGGAGACCATGGATAAAGTTGGTAGTACCATCAAGCGGGTCGATGATCCAGTTATATCTTTCGCCGGTTTTGTTTATCGTTTTTTCTTCGGTCACGAAACCTGCCCCGGGCAAAACGTCAGTTAATGCAGCAACAATTTGTTGCTCGGCAGTTTTATCAACATACGAAACCAGGTCGTTCAAACCTTTGGTCTCAATCTGGTCAGAACTGAATATTTTTCTTTGTTCCCGGATAAACGCCCCGGTTTCCTTTGCAATTTCAATTACGCTTTGGGTTATTTGTTTTAAAGCCATGATACAATTATTTAATTGACACTAATTTTCACGAAAGGGAGCGAATTTTCGCGAATAAAATGTGTGGTCATTAATTAGTGTCCTGTTATTATTCGTAAAAATTAGCGTTAATTCTATTCGTGAAAATTCGTGCTTATCTTATTATTCGTGAAATTGGTCTTAATTCGTGAAAATTAGTGCTTATCAATCTGATGCCTTAACGACAAGCTGAAAGAAAAAAACTTATGCACAAAATAACTGGCGAAAAACAAGCTCAGCGCCGCGGTGATCCGTGCCACAGGCGGGTACATGTGCATATCTTGTATAAAGAACTTTAACACGGCAAGATTGGCAAAAAAACCGATTACAGCTACGGATACAAACCTGAAAAACTGTTTAGACGGAGAGGATCTTGATTCTGAAAACACAAAATACCTGGTTATTAAAAAATTAACCACCACGCCCATAAAAAATGATATTGCCAGGGAGAGTGTGGAGTTGCGAACGGTAGCAAAAACAAGATGATACGTTTTTTGTACCAAAAAGTTATGATAAAACAAGTAAAATGCCGATATATCGACCAAAAACCCTATTCCTGCAGAAAAAACAAACCTTATAACCTGGTTATTCAATAGTTTATTACCCAGTGCTATATCAGTCATGCGCTGTTGCCGTCACTTTCTTATTTAATTGTGTAAAACATAAAACAGCTCCTCCCACTACCATAAAAATTGATATCAGTTCGGCTTGTGTAAAACTTATGCCGGCAACATGGTATTTGGTATTCACCCTTATCAGCTCAATAAAAAACCGTTCAATACCAGCCAATATCATGTATATGCCAAACATAGTGCCCGGAATTTTTATCCTGTCGCGTATGCTCCATAAAAAGAAAAATAAAAGGATACAAATAACCGATTCATAAAAAGGAGTCGGGAACACAGGTTCAGCCAATATATTACAAAATTTACCTGCACAGCCATGTATCGGGATACCTTCGCCGTTTACATTATGAGGGTACCTGAATGCCCACATCCAATCAGGCGCCCAGCTCAGCCAGTGCGGTTTGGGGGCTAAATTATTTATGCCCCAATCGCCATCACCAGACATCTGGCAGCCAATGCGGCCAACACCATAAGCCAGCATCACGCCAGGCCCGCCAATATCCAGCATATTCAGAGGAGAAATGCCATGTTTCCTTGCAATATATAACACTGCCGCACCACCGCATATTAAGCCTCCATAAAATGTCAGTCCGCTAAAACCAATAAGCATCCCTATCGGGTCTTTTAAAAATTCACCCCAATTTTCAAGGGCATTAAATATTTTCGCCCCTGCAAAACCGAATACAGCAGCCCATAAGAGTATCGTGCCTAATAATTCGTAGGGATGAACGGTTACAACCTGTTTCTTTGGTTCCGGCAGTATTTGCTTTTTGTTTTCGTAATAAGCCCAATAGGCAAACCCCGCAGCGCCTATTATTCCCCCTATCCAGTTGCCGCGAAGCGATAATATAAAATCCTGCGGACTATTTAGCAGGTCGCTGTAATGAAGTATCGCATCAAAAAATTTAAAACCCAATATGAACCCAAAAATGCCATTTCCGGCCAATTCGGTTATTGAAGCCGGCGCACCGACTATAACAGTTTTTTCAAAACTATGTATATAGCCTAATTTTTCTTTTCTTTTAAATTCCTGGCCGAATGCCCAGTAACCTCCGATGAAGGCGATGGCTACAAAAAAACCAAAAGACTGAACCGGCAACGGTATATCAAGACCGGTAAAGTATTGTATAAGGGACGAAATAGTTGGGAACATCTGTAATAATTTGGCGCAATATAGCGGTTAATGAGCTAATATTTCTTCACTCTCTGTAATTTCAACATCACCATCGGGTGAAATTTTTGTTAATAAAACTGTCTTTAACCCGTTTACCAGCACAGGGTCATACTTGGTTCTCACTTTTACATAGTTACGTGTAAAGCCATGCATAAACCCATCTTTTATATCGCCTTCAAACAATACCTGTTCGGTTTTATTTAACTGGCTATCATAAAATGCCCTGCGTTTTTTATCCGAAAGTATATGCAGCATTTTACTGCGGTCTGCCCTGGCTGAACCCGGCACTACCCCGCTCATTTCACTTGCCGGCGTATTTTCCCTTTCGGAATAAGTAAAAACATGCAGGTAAGAAACGTTCAGTTCATTCAAAAAATTATAAGTATCAATAAAATCTCCGCGTGTTTCGCCTGGAAAACCGACGATCACATCAACACCAATACAACAGTCGGGCATTACCTGTTTAATTTTAGCAACCCGGTTGGCGTACAGGTCGCGCTTATACCTGCGGCGCATCAGCCCCAGAATTTTATCTGAACCCGATTGCAGCGGGATATGAAAGTGTGGAACAAAGCGTTTGGAGGATGCAACAAAATCAATAATCTCGTCGGTCAGTAAATTGGGCTCAATTGACGAGATCCGTATCCTGTTTATCCCTTCCACTTCGTCCAAAGCCTTTACCAAATCGAAAAACTTATCCTGCCGCAGGCCATCCCTTATTCCAAAATCACCAAGATTTACACCAGTTAATACGATCTCTTTTACTCCCGAAGCGGCAATCTCTTCAGCCTGCTCCACCACATGCCCGATAGTATCACTCCGGCTGTTGCCGCGGGCAAGGGGAATGGTGCAAAAGCTGCAGGAATAGTCGCAGCCATCCTGAACTTTTAAAAATGTGCGGGTACGGTCGCCGAATGAAAAACCGGGAATAAAATCTTTAGCCTCAGACACCGGCTGGTTATACACCAGCGCTTTCGGTTTTTTGGTAAGATCCGTAATATAATCAACGATCTGAAATTTCTCGGCGGCCCCCAAAACCATATCAACGCCAGGTATTTCGGCAATTTCCTTTGGTTTTAGCTGCGCATAACAGCCAACAATGGTAATGTATGCATTCGGGGAAATCTTCAAGGCTTCCTTCACTACCTTTTTACACTTTTTATCGGCGTTATCCGTAACCGAGCAGGTGTTAATCACATATACATCGGGGGTGTCAATAAAATCAACCGTACGGTAACCAGCCTGGTTAAACATACGGCCAATTGAGGAGGTCTCCGAATAATTCAGTTTACAACCTAAAGTATAAAAAGCGACTTTCTTGCTCATTTCAAAGGCGCAAAGGTAGTTATTTTAGAGATTAGTTGAATAGAGATCAGAGGTAAGTTTATTAATACTGGCTATTGAGAATCAAGAGCCAAGAGTCAAGAACCAGGAAAAAACATTAGTAGATTAAAAAAAAACATCAAAACGGCTCGACTTAAGCCCTTCTGGTCGGTACGGCACTCCATACGAACTAACCAATCATCACTTTTTATCTTGACCCTTAGCTCTTGGCTCTTGGCTCTTGGCTCTTCACCCCAGGCTCTTGGCTCTTCACCCCAGGCTCTTTATCTCCCATCAGATCAATTTTCCCCAAGCGACGACGCCAGACTACCCGCGACCTCAAAAACCTCTTTAAAAGTATTATAAAGCGGCACAGGGCTTAATCTTATAACGTTTGGTTCGCGCCAGTCGCCGATTACACCATTATCGGTTAAATAATTGAAAGTAGCTTTGGCATTTTGCCTGCAAACTATCGACAGTTGACAGCCCCGCTCCTCTTTGTTTTTTGGTGTGATAATGGTAAACAGGTCCCCGCCATTATTTTCATTTACCTCATTGATCAAAAACTCAAGGTAGCCTGTGAGCAATTCGCTTTTTGCACGCAGGGGCGCCATGCCGCCTGCCTGTTCAACAATATCAAGGGCAGCTTTATGTAAGGCCAGCAGCATTACCGGACTGGTACTAACCTGCCACCCTGCTGCGCCCTTATCGGCCTCGAAAACCGGAGGCATTAAAAATCGCCTGTCTTCGCGGTGCCCCCACCAGCCCTCGAAGCGGTTTAATGTATTATCGCCGAAATATTTTTCATTTACAAAAATTCCGCTGATACCGCCCGGCCCCGAATTCATGTATTTGTACGAACACCAGGCAGCGAAATCAACATTCCAATCGTGCAATTTTAACAGCACGTTACCGGCGGCATGCGCGAGGTCGAACCCGGCATAAGCGCCGGCACCGTGTGCAGCTTTGGTAATAGCTGCCATATCAAAAAACTGCCCCGTATAATAATTTATCCCGCCAAATAGCACCAATGCCAGTTCATCAGCATTGTCATTTATCGCCCGAAGAATATCCTCTGTCCTTAAAATAAACTCGCCAATCCTCGGAAAAACCTCTATAATAGCTTCTTTCGGATCATAGCCATGAAACCTCACCTGACTGGCGATAGCATATTGATCTGAGGGGAAAGCTCCACCCTCCATCAATATTTTAAACCTTTTATTTGTTGGTTTATAGAAGCTTATCAATAATAAATGAAGGTTTACCGTAAGTGAGTTCATCACCGTGATCTCTTCATTTTTAGCGCCCAATATCCCGGCAAGGGTATGCGTAAGTTTTTTATGATAGCCCAGCCAGGGATCGTCCCCATTAAAAAAACCTTCAATGGCCAGCGCCTTCCAGTTGCTGAATTGGTCGTTTACATACTGCTGCGCAGTTACCGGCTGCAGCCCAAGTGAGTTCCCGCAAAGGTAGATGGCATCCCTGCCTGCATGTTGCGGAACTAAAAATTTGGAACGGAAATCTTTCAAAGGGTCCAGCTCGTCCAGTTGAACAGCGAATGCTAAAGTGTTTTGGTAAATCATTTTAAATCCAATTATCTGATGCCTGCGTTGAAGTAACCGTCAGCCATTTGTCTGAACCTTGATTTATGGGATTTATAGATTGCCATGATAAAAAGAATCATGAAATCATCCAATCATGGTTCAGACAAAAATCCCGTCTTTACCCAAAACGGCATAACAGCAGCTTTACTGTAAAATTACTTATTTATTCGGCTTGCTTACAAAATGGTTACCTTTTACATAAAACCTGTAGGGCAACAGTGCATCGTCACCGGCGTAGGAAACACCCACCCTTGGCACCGAAGCAATACTTTCATCTTCAAAAGCTAACCCCCTGTCTTCTATCCAGATAGTGTCGCTTTGCAAACTAACAGCATTGATGCTACGGGTGATCCCCAATGCTTTTGCTACCGATCCCGGCCCCGAGGTAATATTGGATTTTACCGATAACATGTTACGCCGAAACAGCATAACATCCAATCCTTCGGTCGGGTTAATAGCCCTGATCAGAATGGCATGCGGCCGCCCTTCAACGGAAGTAACGATATTAAACATTTCGTGGATGCCGTAGCAAAGGTAAACGTAGGCGACACCTCCCTGCATAAACATGGTTTGGGTACGGGGCGTTTGCCTGTTGCCGTAGGCATGGGAAGCCCTGTCAACAACGCCGTTATAAGCTTCTGTTTCAACAATATATCCACCTGTAGTTACACCATCAATACAGGTGAATAAATACTTGCCAAGCAGGTTTTTGCTTAGGTCAACCACATCCGAACCGAGGTAATACGTCGCTGCTAATTTCATTTATTTAAGATTTCCTTAACTATTTCACCAACCTCATGGGCCTTATCGTAGATCATAATATGAGTCCCCCCTTTAACAATTATGGCGTCGCTTACATTTTTGTACGGAAATACCAGGTCTTTATCACCGGTAATCAGGTAAGTATGCTGCGGGATGATTTTATTATCCCATTTCAAAACAGCATCAACGGCCCATTTTAAAAATTCAACCGGCCATTTTCTTAGCATATCCCGAAACAGGCCTTCATCTGTTTTTTTTATCTTTCCAAAAAACAGGTCTAAAAAGTAATCTAATGAAACTATGGTATTTTCCGGGAGCAGTCTGTACAGCGGAATGTTGCGAAAAAAACTAAAATAACCAGGTGCTTCATCAATTGTCCTGATGCTTGAAATAAGAATTATTTTGGACAGAGGGATAATTTTTCCAATTTCAATTGCGATCATTCCCCCCATTGAATTTCCAATAACAATTGAATCAGATGATATAGCATATTGATCTATAAGCTTTTGTGCGTAATCTTTTAAAGCATCTGTTTGTTCCGGTTTTATCCAGTCTATATTTATTAAATCATGGTCACCCAGGTTCAACTTCTTATAAATCCGGCAATCGGCCCCTAAACCGGGGATCAAATATATCCGGCTCATATAAAATTTACCAGCTTAACAATTTGCTCAAGGTATCCGGCATCGGTTTCATTAAACTGATCAAGCGCTTCGCTGTCCACATCCAAAACCGCTGCCACCATCCCATTATTAAACACAGGAATAACAATTTCGGACTTCGATAAGGAACTGCATGCGATATGGCCGGGAAAAGCATCCACATCCGGAACGACCAACGTTTCCCCTTGCTGCCATGCTGCGCCGCAAACGCCCCTGCCCTTTGCAATGCGCGTGCAAGCCACGGGACCCTGGAACGGCCCTAATACCAACTCATCTCCCTTCACCAGGTAGAAACCCACCCAGAACCACTTAAACTGCTCCCTGATGGCCGCACAGATATTGGCAAGGTTGGCTATCAGGTCGGGTTCACCAGAAAGCAATGCCTTTATCTGTGGTATTAATGATTGATACTGCTCCGCTTTATCGGTTGATGTTGCTAGTTTTAAATCTTCTGCCATGTTGTAAAGGTAAGAATGCTGTATTGAAAGTAAATAAGGCAAATCTCATATTTAATCTTTTATTTAGTAGCCCGATTTAATTTGTCAAATTGGAATTTGTCATCCTGAACGCAGTGAAGGATCTTCTACGCGATGCAGATAGTCCACTTGCCAATTCGCGAAGACCCTTCGCTGCGCTCAGGGTGACAAGGAAAATAAAAATGTCATCATGAGAATCATCGCCGAATTACCGCACCCTGATTTTAAAATATCTATCCTGAATATGAACCACAAGTTTATTGTGAAGATAGAGCAGGGGAGCCTGGAACAAACTTATAAAGTTGCCGAATCTGATTTACTCGACGGCGTAAACAGCGTTTTCGAATTGCTGGACGAAGCATTCTTAAAGACTGTTTTAGCCCGCTTCCACGAAATGCGCAAAGATTTTAGAGAAAGCTATAATCGCTATAATTATTAACCCGTTAATCAAGGTAAGTCATTGAAAATTAATAACTTATTTTCAATAAAGCCTTCAAACAAAATTATATTTGGCAGTTTAACGCCATAAACAAGTTATAGCTCCCTCCTATCTAAATAAATAGTTTTATGTTTTTGAATTAAATTACTGATTAATAATTATTTATACAACAGCACAAAATTTTATTTTGCGGACGAAAAGTGCCAAATAAATGCGAACTAAGCCGGAATTAAGTCGCAAAACCAGAACCCGGATAGCTTTTTTGTGTCATCACCATCAATGGTACCGTCGGCATTTTCAGGGGCTTTGTACTCTTTGAAAACCTTCTCTCCGATTTTATACCTGATCTCCTTATTAAAGATTGGCCCTTTGAAAGCGAAGGTGTGAAACTCCCCGTTTTCGCCGCAAACGTCAACATCACCGGGCAAGGCCATAATGAGTTCCGGGGTGATCTCCTTCCCCACTATGCGCTCAAGCCGCTCCACCGTACAAGCGATCACGGTGCCAAAACCTGATTCAAAAAATTCATCGATCAGCTCCCGGGTATCCCGTTTCCATAATGGGTAAATGCCGGTCATGCCAACTTCAGCGAGGCGCTCATCCCGGTATTTTTTCAGGTCTTCCAAAAATATATCGCCGAAAATGGAATGGGTGATTCCCTCCTTTCTGAAATGCTCCAGGTGGCCGCGCATGGTATTATCGTAGGTTTCCATATCAGGCATCTCTGGCAATCTTACCTGATACAAAGGTATTCCAATGCTTTCGGCCTGCTGGACTAACAGTTCCGTCCGAACGCCATGCATGGAAATCCTGTCAGCTGCATCATTAATGGTTGTCACCAGGTACCTGATGTCAAGCTCTGGATTTTGCAGGCAATAGTACAATGCCAGGGAACTATCCTTGCCTCCGCTCCAGTTGAAGATACATTTAATTGGGGTTGATTTCAAAATTCAATAATTCATTAATTCACTAACCAATAACGGCACGCCAACCGTTGCCTTCTCTTCTATTTTTATAAAATGCCCCTGCTCGCTTAAATAAGGAATTTTAGGATCGATAATATACTTTGTAACACTACGCGGCACATAATTCACGAGCCCGGCGGCGGGGTAAACTGCCAGAGAAGATCCAACTAAAATAAAAATGTCTGCCTGCTGACAAATTTTGGCGGCTGTTTCAATCATCGGCACGGCCTCGCCAAACCAAACCACATGGGCGCGTAAGGGCGATCCTAATTCGCAAACTTCATCCATCTTTAACTCCCAGCCTTCAATCGGGTACGTCAGGCTGGGGTTTTTACTGGATTGCGACCGGGTAATGATCCCATGAAGATGCACCACATTGGTTGAGCCCCCTCTTTCGTGCAGGTCATCAATATTTTGGGTAATAATGGTGACGTCATATTTTTCTTCGAGTTTAGCCAGCGCATAGTGGGCGGCGTTGGGTTCCGCTTCCAACACATTTTTGCGCCGCTGGTTATAAAACTCCTGCACAAGGGTCGGGTTTCGGCGCCAGGCTTCGGGCGTTGCCACGTCCTCAACGTTATATCCCTCCCACAGTCCGTCGGTGTCCCTGAAAGTTTTTAATCCGCTCTCGGCGCTGATCCCGGCACCGGTTAGTACTACAATCTTCTTCATCTTTTTCGTCAGCTATGCAAAAGTATCCTGTTCGATATTTTTCGAATTCCTATAACCTTCTCAACTTTATACTCCTGAAAAAGGCTTCATTTCCATGGTCCTGCAATAAAATATGACCTTCTTTGGCTTCACCAAAATTTTTCCAGATAACATATTTGCTGATCGCCACCAGGTCGCGGAATTCCTTTGAGCCTCTTTCATACTCCAGCACTTTAATGCCGTTCAGGTAATGTTCAACATGGTTATTGGGGTAAACAATAATCCGCCCGGTATTCCATGCGCCTACCGGCCGGATAAACCGTTCGGGTTTGTTTGATGGGATCAGGTCATAAAGCGAAGCTAAAGTACGGTCGCCGTTGCGGCCAAGTTTAGCATCAGGGTGCAGTATATCATCCAAAACCTGGTATTCCAAACCAATAGCCGAACCTTTTGTAACCTCGGATAAAGTCACAAAATATTTCACGCCGCTGTTGGCCCCTGGGGTAATTTTAAATTCAAACGACAAATCGAAGGCGCTATATAAGCTATCAGTTACAATATCGCCGCCACCGGATTCTTCTTTTCCTTCGGAAGGCAGTACATGTATAGTACCGTCTGCATATAGCCATCCTTTTGGCGGAAATGTTTTCAATGTCGCGCCACGCCAGCCGTTAGAGGTATGTCCGTCATACAATAGCTTCCATCCGCTTGCAATTTCATGGTCCGAAAGACTGTTAGCCGTATAATTTAAGGTGTAAACATCATTTGGAAATGGTTTTGGTTTAAGGTTTTTTGTCTGGATACGCATATTTTTGAAATATACTTTTTTGCCGGCCAGTTCTGCCTTGTCACCTATCCCATGTACCTGTAAACCTATAAAACCCTTGTTGTCAACCGTATCAATTACATCGGCAACAGCAATCCCGTTTATCCAGGTCCGCATTTCGTTGCCTATACATTCCATACGGATATGGTTATAAACACCTACCTTAAATGCGTCCTTAGCTTTGGCATTCAGATCAACCGGGTATAACCAATCCCTGCGGCCTTCATCATAAATACCGCCCGACCATTTACGCGGAGAAGGGTCTATCTCAAACTGCCTGCCGTAAACTTTTCCCTTGCCGTTATTTGCAGTGGGATCGAAATGGCTGCGGGTCTGTACACCCGAATTACTCAGCGGGCTTTCAATTTTGGCATCCATTTCGAGTATAAAATCGCCGTATTCTTTTTCTGTTACCAGGAAAGTGTTGCCCGAATTAATGACGGTTGTTCCAACGATAGCGCCGTCTTCCACTTTATAATCGGCTGTCCCGGCAAGGCGTTTCCAGCCTTTAAGTGTTTTTCCGTCGAAAAGGCCCGGAGTGCTTTGGGCGAAGATTATCGATGGCACTGCAAAAGTTGCAAATGGCAACAAAATTGCAGTAATTAAGGTTATTTTTTTCATATCGGTTACAGATGTTATAGTTTGATGGTTTATATTCTTGTTTTGATAACTTTGCAAGCTGCTTAGATTGGACAACTCCTTTAAAAAGATCAAATATTTTCACTCGTAACTCACCCGGTCATACTCCTCCGAAGATTGAGAATCCCCCGTCCACGCAAATCATTGAACCGGTAACAAAAGCCGAAGCATCGCTTAACAGCCAAACCAGCGCGCCGATCAGTTCATCCGGGTGCCCAAAGCGCCTGAATGGCGTGTTACGGATAACTTTTTCGCCCCTTTCGGTATAACCGCCTTCGGGCAGGGTTAACAGGTTGCGGTTCTGTTCGGTCAGAAAAAAACCGGGTGCAAGCGCATTCATCCTGATGGCATCGCCATAACGGTTTGCCAGTTCCACAGCAAACCATTGGTTATAACAATCAACGGCGGCTTTCCCCATATTATAGCCCAGTACTTTTGTTATGGCCCGTTTTGAATTCATGGATGATATGTTGACGATACTGCCTCTACCTGTTTTGGCAATCGCCTCGCCGAATATTTGAGTAGGATACAATGTGCCCCACAAATTCAGGTCCATTACCGTCTTCATCCCCTGCAGGTTCATGCTGAAAATATCCTCATCGGGCTGCAAAACACCCTGTGGCATATTGCCGCCCGCCCCGTTTACAAGGCCATCAATCCTGCCAAAGGCATCAAGCAATTTGTTTTTTGCAGCCGTCAGCTCGTCAATATTTAAGGCATCGGCTATCAAAGCAATAGCCTTGCCCCCATTGGCATTGATATGATCGGCGCGTTCTTCGGCAACAGCCTTGTTCCGGCCTAAAATACCGACTGTTCCACCTGCTTCAACAATGCCGTTTACAAATGAATTTCCTAAAATACCCGTGCCGCCGGTTACTACGATTACTTTCTCTGCTAATGAAAATTGATTTGCCATTATATTTCTGCTATTTTATACAAGGGTTTATTTGCTGTTGGTGAAATTAAGCGACAAGGTATAAAGTTAATCAGAAGGCATTCAAATAAAATTAAAAATAGTTTTTACTTTGCCGGGAATTGCAGGGTCATTTGGTACCAGACTGCTAAATATAAAAACGTCTTAATAAAAATCAATAATTATGCTTTCAAATACCACCGTATCAGCCAAAACCGGACAACCGTCTCAAAATATATGGGATGAACGAAGCGCCGAACAACGGTTCGCAAAAAAAGAATGGAAAAAAGGGCTGGCTTTAACAGCACATCAATCTGTCAATAAAATAGCTTTTGCAGATCAATACTATAAGAACCAGGCCGAATGGGATAAAATGTTCACCTTTTTACGTGAAACAGACCTGCTTAGTATAGAACCGGGAAATTATACCATAGATGGTGACCATGTTTACGCAATTATAACCGAAGCGCCGTCAAAAACTTTTGAAACTTCGGCCTGGGAATCGCACCGGAAATATATCGACCTGCAATATGTAATAACCGGTAAAGAAAAGATCGGGCTTGTACAATTGGCGTCAGCTATTATAACCAAACCGTATGATGATGCGAAGGATTATGCCCTCTACAGCGGCAAGGGGAAATATTACACTGCCAAACCGGGCACATTTTTTCTTTTCTTTCCGGATGATGTTCACCGCCCAAATATTAAGGTTCAGGGATTTGATATTGTTAAAAAGCTGGTGGTAAAGATAAGAGTGGTTGAATAGGTTGATTAGGTGAGTGGTTGATTAGGCTAGGAGAGCACCCGTTGCAAAAAAAAACTAATCAACTCAATCTAACCCAATCAACCACTCACCGACCACTCACACCTTCACCGTTTTCCATTTGCCCTTTCTGAAAAAATAGTAGCTTAAAAGGGCTGTTACAAATGATGAAATAAAAATGGCAATAAAAATAGCTTTGGGTTCTTTGATGTACCATGTGCTCAATACCCAGGCAAGCGGGATTTGAAACAACCAAAACCCCAGCAGGTTAATAATGGTTGGTGTAGTGGTGTCCCCTGCCCCGTTAAAAGCATTCACCATTACCATTTCGATACCAAAAAACACATAGCCCAGGCTCATTATATGGAGCGCCTGCAGGGCATAATGCCTGGCCTGCACATCGCTGTTCATGAAATCGACAACAGGTTCGCCGAAAAGAAAGAAAAACAGACTAACAGCGAGCATGAAAACAACGGTATAAATGGTTACTGTCCAGACACTTTTTTCAGCACGTTCCGGTTTGCCGGCGCCGAGGTTTTGCCCTGTCAATGTGGCGGCGGCATTGCTCATTCCCCAGGCAGGCAGCAGGAAAAATATCAACAGGCGTATGGCCACCTGGTATCCCGCCATTGCAGCCTCATGAAAACTTGCCACCAACCTTGCTAAAAAAATCCAGCTTGCCGAACTCACCAGGAACTGCAAGGTTCCGGTACTGCCTATCCTCACAATTTGCTCCAGCAAATGCTTTTGAGGCCTTAACTGGTACAGGTAGAAACTCAACAGGCCTTTACGTATAAACAAGCGGTACAACTGGTAAATGACCCCTATTCCCCTGCCGACTGTTGTAGCGACAGCCGCGCCTTTTAAGCCTAATGCCGGGAATGGTCCTATTCCATAAATCAGTACAGGACAAAGAATAATATTGCAGATATTGCCTATCCATAAACTACGCATGGCAATACTCGCATCGCCGGCACCGCGGAATATGCCATTAATGAGAAAAAGCAGCATAATCACTACGTTGCCGCCAAACATAATTTGGGTATAAGCTATATTATCAGCGATCATTTTGTCACTCGCCCCCATCAAATGCAAAATTGAACTTGCCGAAGTAAGCCCGGTGATGGAAATAATAACAGATAGCACAAGCGCAAAAAGGATAGTTTGCATACCCGCATGGGCTGCTTCGGCGAAGTTTTTTTCACCAACCCGCCTGGCTACAAGGGCAGTTGCAGCCATGCTCAGACCAATGGCAACGGAATAAACCAGGCTTAGCACCGATTCGGTAAGCCCGACGGTTGCCACAGCCGCATTGCCAAGCTTGCCGACAAAAAAAATATCCACCACGGCAAAAACAGATTCCATCATCATTTCCATGATCATGGGGATGGCGAGCAGGAATACGGCTTTGCGGATACTGCCCGTTGTATAATCCTGCTCACTTCCTGCTACTGCCTGGCGAAGTAATGTAAAAAAACGTTGAATTTTTGCCGTAGCCGGGAGTTCAGTCATACACTTTATACAGTTGCATCTTTAGCCGCAGATGCTTTCAATTTTAATTTTTTATGATAATAAATGTATGAAACCGCTAATATTACAAGGAATATTGGCATTGGAGCCCACTGATTGAATGGAAGGTTTACTGCCATGGAATAGGTTGCGCCCATCAGGTCGAACGCAAACCCGGCATAAGCCCACTCCTTTATTCTTGGAAACCCCGGGGCCAGGATAGCAATAATGCCTAATATTTTCGCAACTGCTAAAAACTGGATTATGTAAGGTCTATAACCAATGGCATGCATCATCTTTATCCCGTCGGGATTAGGAGGCATAAAACTTCCTATCGCCGAAAATAGCATCAGCGCCAGCAAAATGCCGGTCGCGATGCAGTAAATAATGTTGGTTTTTTTCATTTTGGTAATGATCTAAGATTATATAATTGGTTGATAATACAAAATAACTACGCCCGAATTAAACCGCTTTACATCTATAAGCTTCAGCGGCTTTTTACCCGGTTTTCCTGCAAACTGAAGATTTCCATCCCCTAAGATAACAGGATTTATTATAAACCTGTATTCATCAATTATGCCCATTTGTGTAAAAATTGAAACAATACTCCCGCTGCCTAAAATTACCATGTCTTTTCCGGGTTCTTCCTTAAGTTTTAATATGGTGTTTTTGAGATCATCTTTTACAAGCGTTGTATTTTTCCATTCCACGTTATCAAGCGTTTTAGAAAAGACTATTTTAGGCAGTCCGTTCATTTTTGCAGCGATAACCGGGTGGTTTGATTTAGCTTCCGGCGTTGTCCGGTACGGGGCCATCATTTGATAGGTTTTTCTGCCGAACAAAATACAATCAACCGAATTTAACATATCCTCAGCGTAATTCAAAAATTCGCCGTCAACCACATGCCAGTCCAGTTAGCAATCAGGCCCTTCGAAGTAACCATCCAGGGAGACCATATTTGATACAATAATTTTCCTCATTGTTAGCCGGTTTGATTTTTATCGTAATTCAGCATCCACATAATGCCAAATTTATCGGTAAAACAAGCGAAAAGCGAACCCCAGAAAGATATTTTTAAAGGGTCTAAGATTTTTCCATCAGTTGAAAGCTTCTTATAAAAATCATTGATTTCCTCTTCGCTACTACAACTTAAAGAAAGGGAAACATTATTTCCTTTGATGAAACCGTCTGGCCCGGTCATATCTGTCGCCATTAATAACAATGGCCCTTTTGTTAACGAAGAATGTAAAATATTATCTTTCATTGCCGATGGGCACTCTCCCGCAATTGGCGATTCACCTATTGTTTGAAAAGTTAATTCACCGCCTATACATTCTTGATAAAATTCCATGGCTTGGCGGCATCTGCCGTTAAAACCCACATAAGCATTAATTTGTGTCATGATATTTAGCTTTTTAATTGTTCAACCTTAGATATTATTATCTAAAAGCAAACTTAGTTTCATTTTTTTATTTGTAAGGGTGGCGTACATGACAATACAAGGGGGAATTTATGACAGTGAAAGATCATTCTACACAAAAACCCCAATTAACAAACAGTTAATTGGGGTTTTGAGTTTTTATAAAACGAGATTTTAGCCGGCCGGGTGTAATTCCATATACTCTTCCCCCGATATTACCGGGTTCAAACCGATGGTTTCTTCATCCGTAAACAACCGGGAGCGGATAATAAACCTTAATCCAAGCGGTATTTCCAGTGAAAAGCTTGATCCCCGGCCGGGGGATATGTCGAGGGTAAGCCGGGTATGCCGCCAGTACTCAAACTGATCGCGGCTCATAAAAAAGCCGCAGCCTTCAACATCGCCCAGATAAACATCATTTGCGCCAACTTTAAATTCTCCTTTTTCAAAACACATGGGTTGCGAACCATCACAGCAGCCCCCGCTTTGATGAAACATCAATGCGCCGTGGCTTTCACGCAGTTGCTTAATGATTTTTGTTGCTTCAGGCGTTGCCAAAATTCTTTCTGTAGGTTTCATCTTTTTTTAAATTAAAAAAGCACCATAGCCATAAATCTATGATGCTTAAGCCAAGCTCAACAATTATTATTAAAAGAAACCAAGCTTTTTCTTGTCGTACGAGATCAGCATGTTTTTATTCTGACGGTAGTGATTAAGCATCATTTTATGGGTTTCGCGACCAAAACCCGATTTTTTGTAACCACCAAACGGTGCATGTGCAGGGTATGCGTGGTAACAATTCACCCAAACACGACCTGCCTGAATAGCCCTTGGCAACTGATACAATTCGTGTGCATCCCTTGTCCAGACACCGGCGCCTAAACCATACAGCGAATCATTGGCAATTTCAATGGCTTCCTCTGCTGATTTAAAAGTGGTAACACAAACAACCGGTCCGAATATTTCTTCCTGAAACACACGCATTTTATTGTTCCCTTTTAAAATGGTCGGCTGGATGTAGTAGCCTTCGGTTAAACCATCCAGGTACTTTTTGGCGCCGCCTGTTAAAACTTCTGCGCCTTCTTCTTTACCAATTTCAATGTACGAAAGTATTTTTTCGTATTGGTCCTGCGAAGCCTGTGCACCCATCATCGTAGTTGGGTCTAATGGGTTGCCCATTTTGATTTTTTCCACACGTTCAATCACTCTTTCAATAAAACGGTCGTAAATAGATTCATGTACCAGCAAACGGGACGGGCAGGTACAAACTTCACCCTGGTTAAAGGCAAACAGCGCTGCTCCCTCCAGACATTTATCAAAGAAATCATCATCGGCATCCATCACACTCGGCATAAAAATGTTTGGCGATTTTCCGCCCAGCTCCATGGTGACAGGGTTTAGGTTTTCAGATGCATATTGCATTATAAGCCGGCCGGTAGTAGTTTCGCCGGTAAAGGCAACTTTTGCCACACGTGGCGAACTTGCCAGCGGTTTACCCGCTTCGGGGCCAAAACCGTTAATAATATTTATGACGCCTGCGGGTAATACATCCTTTATCAGGTCCATAAACATTAAAATACCTACAGGGGTTTGTTCGGCAGGTTTCATCACCACGGTACAGCCTGCTGCAATGGCGGGGGCCAGTTTCCAGGTAGCCATTAACAGCGGGAAGTTCCAGGGAATGATTTGCCCGACGACGCCGATTGGCTCGTGAATATTTAAGGATACTGTATATTCGTCAAGTTCGCTTACGGTGCTTTCTTCGGCGCGGATAACGCCTGCGTAGTACCTGAAATGGTCTATTGACAGAGGAAGGTCGGCTGCCATGGTTTCGCGGATCGGTTTGCCGTTATCAACCGTTTCTACTGCGGCCAGGTATGCCAGGTTTTTCTCCATAATGTCGGCAATCTTTAATAAAACATTGCTTCTTTCGGTTGGCGAGGCGTGCGACCATGTTTTAAATGCCTTGTGGGCGGCATCCAATGCCAGTTCCACATCTTCCTTGCCTGAGCGGGGTACCTTTGTGAATGTCTGTCCGTCAATAGGCGATATGCTGTCAAAATACTGCCCTTTAACCGGGGCAATCCATTCACCGCCGATAAAATTGTCATAATGATCTTTAAACGCAGGCCTTGCTACAAGGTGCTGTTCTTCTAATTGAGTAGCCATAATTGGTTAATTAAGTTTTTAATAATAATTGGTACTGTAAAGCTATGAAAGCGGGGTTTTGGATTTGTGCATTATCGTATCAGATTTATGCATTAAAATATTAATCTGCCGGTTACGTTTTATTTGTATCTTTATAATAACCAATTTAATGTAGCCAAAAGAGTTTTTTTTCAATACTGATTGTGCTTTTAGAGTTATGCAACGCGATTTCAGACCAAAATTACTGCCGTTAAAACCTGAAAAAGACCTGATGACGCTGGTAGAAAACCGCTCGGTTTATACTTTGCAGCATTGTGAGCTTAATATTTTTGAAACCAGGCAGCATTCAGAAAAAGTGAGATTGGTTTTTAATGATATTGTGCTGACTTCGATGCTGCGGGGAAAAAAGGTTATGCATCTTTTTGGCACAGAAACATTTGACTACCTCCCCGGCGAGTCGGTTATTGTACCCGGTGACGAAGAAATGGTGATTGATTTCCCGGAAGCTGACGGCGAAAACCCTACGCAGTGTATAGCGCTGGCCGTCCAGGCTGATATTTTGCAGGATACTTTGAATTTGCTTAATGAAAAATATCCGAAGACAGAGAAAGATGACAGCTGGAAGATCGACCTGTCCTGTTTCCATTTACACAACACGATGGAGATCACCTCGGCGCTCGACCGGTTACTCAGCATCAGCACCGAAAATATATCAGCAAAGGATGTGATCGCCGATTTTACGCTGAAAGAACTGCTCATCAGGCTGATGCAAACCCAGGCCCGTAAATTAATTTTAGACAGCTATCATAAACATACCGGCACTCACCGTTTTGCCTTTGTTGTTGAATTTATAAAAACCCATATCCACGAAGATATTACCATTGATAAGCTGAGTAAGCTTTGTTATATGAGTAAACCCAGCTTCTTCAGGGGTTTTAAGAGGGAATTTGGCATCAGCCCGGTTGATTTTATCATACAGGAGCGTATGAAAATGGCGAAAAAGTTGCTGAAAGACGTTAATATTTCAATCAGTCAGGCGGCTTATGCCGTTGGCATAAATAACCTGAGCTATTTTTTCAAACTGTTTAAACGCTTTGAAGGCGTAACGCCCAATGAATTCAGAAAGAGTTTGATGGTGTTGTGAAGCAAAAGGCGTTTACCCCAGCAACTCAAAACACTCATTAGCGATTTCCAATTCTTCGTTAGTTGGCACCACTAAAATTTTTACTTTTGAACCGGCCTGGTTTATTTCCCTAATGCCTTCTGAGTGTTCATTGTTTTTATCAACGGCTAATTTCATGCCCAGGTAATCCATATCCTTACACACCAGTTCACGGGTAAGGGCGTCATTTTCGCCGACGCCTGCGGTAAAAATAACCGCATCAAGTCCGTTTAGCGCGGCCGCGTAAGCGCCGATATATTTTTTAATGCGGTAGGCATACATATCATAAGCCAGTTTGGCAATAGCATCACCCTCATTTATGGCTTTCCTGATGTCGCGCATATCACTGAACCCGGTAAGCCCGAGCATTCCGCTGCGTTTATTCAGTAAATTGCTTACCTGCTCAATATCATAGCCCAGCTGGTTTACGAGGTAAAAAATAATGGTTGCGTCGATATCCCCCGAACGGGTACCCATGATCAGGCCGCTGAGCGGGCCAAAACCCATACTTGTATCTATGGATTTGCCGTCATTTACCGCAGCCATGCTGCAACCGTTGCCAAGGTGGATGCTGATAAGCTTTGAGCCGCCTTTATTCAAATATTCAGCAGCCTTGTTGGTAACATACTTGTGGCTGGTACCATGAAAACCATATACCCTGATGTTATAATCGGTATAACAGGAATCGGGGATGGCAAAACGAAAAGCCTTTGGCGGCAATGTTTGATGAAAGGCAGTGTCGAATACTGCCACCTGTACCGCTTTTGAAAATATCTTTTCGGCAACCTCTATCCCGCGGAAACCCGCCGGATTATGCAACGGCGCCAGCTGGAATGTTTGCTTTATTTTCTCCTTTACATCATCGGTAATAATGGCCGGGGCCGAAAACGCTTCGCCGCCGTGAACTACCCTATGCCCTACTGCCTTAATTTCATCAGCATTCTTAATTACGCCGGTTGCCTTGTCAGTAAGCAACCCGTTTACCTTTTTTAAACCTTCCTCATGGTCATTAACTTCAACAGCATATTTAAAAACTTTTTCTTCGCCGTCAATATACGTCTTATGGGTAATGGTCGAATTCTCCAGACCAATCCGGTCAACCAGGCCGCCGCAAACCGGGCTTAAAGACGGCATTTTGAATAACTGGTATTTAATGGAGCTGCTGCCCGAGTTTATGACGAATATGTTCATCTATATATATCCTTTTTTGTTAAAAGAAACAGGTGGCAAGAAACAAGAGGCAAGAAACAAGAGTCAAAACAAAAAGGAAAACTACTTTATTTAAACTGCTATACAGAAGTGATCTTTCTGATTTTTTTCCTCTCAATAAATTTTTCATCCTAATGCGGTTTTCCTGGCTCTTGATTCTTGATTCCCTTATTTTTCAACATCCTGGCATTGTATGGCGGTAATCACCACTGTATTAAAAATATCATCAACGGTACAGCCGCGGCTAAGGTCATTTACAGGTTTTTTTAAGCCCTGCAGCATCGGGCCGATGGCCAGCGCACCTGTTTCCCGCTGTACGGCTTTATAGGTATTGTTCCCGGTATTAAGATCGGGAAAAATCAGCACACTTGCCCTTCCTGCCACTTCCGAACCAGGTAGCTTACTGCTGCCGATTACCGGGTCAACCGCCGCATCGTATTGGATTGGCCCCTCGACTTTTATATCCGGCCGTTTTTGCCTTACAATTTCTGTTGCGCGGCGCACTTTTTCCACATCCTCGCCCTCACCGGAAGTACCGGACGAATAAGAAAGCATAGCCACCCTTGGTTCAATCCCAAAACGTTTGCTGCTGTCTGCCGAAGATATTGCTATCTCCGCCAGTTGATCGGCTGTTGGGTTTGGGTTAACCGCACAATCACCAAAAACAGAAACCCTGTCGGGCAGGCACATAAAAAACACGGATGAAACAAGCGATATACCAGGCTTTGTTTTGATAAACTGCAAAGCGGGCCTGATGGTATGCAGGGTTGTATTTACCGCGCCGGATACCATGCCATCGGCATCGCCTTTGTAAACCATCATTGTCCCGAAATAAGAAACATCGGTCATCAGGTCGCGCGCCATTTCCATATTCACATTTTTGCTTTTACGTAATTCGTACAGCGTATTTACATAATCATCGTAATGGACGTCGAATTTGGGATTAACTATGTTAACCTTGCTAAAATCGAGGTTAATATTTTCCCGTTTTACAATTGCCTGTATCTCACTGCTATCGCCAAGCAGGGTAATATTAACAATTCCCTGGCTGATAAGCCGGCCTGTGGCTTTCAGTATCCTTTCGTCGGTACCTTCGGCCAATACGATATGTTTTTTTGAACTTTTTGCCCATTCAACCAGTTGGTACTGAAACATGCGCGGCGTGATGCCCGAGGGTTTAATAGTTATGATCTGCTTATCCAGTTCGGGGATATTGATGTACTTATTAAAAGCATCAATTGCCAGCTGTATCTTTTTGGTGTTATCAGGTGTGATGCTTGACCGGATAGCACCTATATCGTTACTGGTTTGAAATGTGCCGGAGGGTACCGCGATAATGGGCACCACGGTTTGCAGACCATTAATCAACCTTAAAATAGGTTCTTCGGGTTCGAAACCTGCGGTGAGAACGATACCGGCAACTTTTGGATAACTGATGGATAAATTGGCCTGTAAGGCGCTGATAATAATATCGCCACGGTCGCCGGGGGTAACAATGAGCACGTTCTCTTTAAGAAAATTTAGAAAGTTTGGCACCTGCATGGCCCCGGTCACAAAATGGTCGGCATGGTTGCCCAGATGATCTTTTCCAAATAACAGCTTGCCATTCAGCTTTTCACAAATCTCTTTCATGGTAGGGCTTCGCAGGCCCTTGTCTTCGGGGATTACGGCGAGCAATATGCCGGGTAAAAGTTGCTGTGCCAGCAGGATTTGTATTTCTTTTGCATGTTCAGGTTCAACCTTATTGGCTACAACTGCCAATACCGGCACCTCCCGCGCATCAAAATTATGCCAGGCAGTAATTGCCGCGGTCACTACCTGCGAAATAGTTTTCTCTTCGCCCGAAATAACAATAATAACGGGGGCGCGCAGATTTTTGGCTATTTGCACATTGATTTCAAATTCAAAAGCCGCCCCTTCCCCCTGGTAATCAGTGCCTTCAACAACGGTGAAATCGTATTTGCTTTCCAGGTATTTATACTTTCGGATAATGGTATCCAGCATTTCGCCCTGGCTTTCGGTTTCCATTTGCCGCATAGCATCCTCCCAGGTAAAGGCATAAGTATCGTTATAGGCTATTGGCAAATCAAAATAGCTTAAAATGGTATCAATATGGTCTTCTTTTTTTTGCTGCTGGGTTTGACTTATGATCGGTTTAAAATAGCCTATTTTTTGGGCCTTGCCTAAAAGCATATTCACAAGGCCAATGGATATGATTGATTTTCCGCTATGAGGTTCAGTACTTGCTATAAAAACGGCCTTGATCATTCGTTATGATATTTTATAAATTATATTAAATCAGACAAAAATACCAATTTAACATCCTGTTTGTAATGGTGAAATATCACAATATTATATTAAAAAAAGTGATTTTAATCCTTTTTTAATTGCGATTGAAGTTTATCAGCGAATAGAACAGATTAAAATCTTACCGGGGTGGATTATATTTTTTCAAACACATTCATCTTTGATAATTTTATTAAAGTCACATAACCGGGCATCTGATGACTCTATTTAGAATAGAATAGCTATCAGGAAAGTTTCTTTATAATAAACGTCGCAATAAATGATTCAAGGAGGCTTAGCGGAATGGCGTATCCTAAAATCCCAAACGGTAATACCCCTAAATTTCCGATGGTTACCCACATCAGCACAAAGCCAACAAACCAGGAAAGGAAAGTGGTTTGCGGCAAAGTGAATTTTTTAGCAATTATAAAAATCGCAACAGCAAACAGCAGCGACCAAATTCCCCAAACAGCGCCGTTAAGAGGAGATGAAGGAAAGCTAAGTCCGAGGTCATGGTAATGTTTTGTCCAAAAAGATTGTAGCAGGAATTGATTT
Source organism: Sphingobacteriales bacterium (assembly GCA_044448725.1). Classification (GTDB taxonomy): domain Bacteria; phylum Bacteroidota; class Bacteroidia; order Sphingobacteriales; family Sphingobacteriaceae; genus Mucilaginibacter. Next base: position 27,763 of record JBIOHE010000004.1, read on the forward strand.
CTTACAAATTCTGATATACTGATCCAGATTGTCGCTAAGAAGACAGGTAAAATTGTGTTTTTTAAAAATTTCATGACTTGGAAACGTAAAGTGATGTGTGATTTATTTTGTTTTTAAAATGGCGGTGATTAACGTTATAAGCGCCTGCAAGCAAAACTTAAAAGTACATACCATATTCCTGATTTCAAATATACAATCACCCGAATTTTTCAGTTCCTGAACCACGTTGCCGGAATATCTGCTGGGGTGCTGTTGTTCACACTGTATTTTAATTTCAGGGTAAAGCCGCCGCCGCCTTCAATAAAATCAAGGGCGAAAGCCTGCAGCCCCTTCTTCAAAGCAACCTGCCCATCCTTTTCAATGGCGGAATGCAGGCCATCATTATTTACCGTTTCGCGGTTAGCAATCCTTAAAACGCCGCCGTCATCACAGGTGAAGTAAAAGCTGTAAACACCATCCGCGGGGACATTAATATAGCCGTGGTAAGTAAGGGCAAATGACGGCGCAGTAACTGTTTTAGGTACGGCTATGGTGTCGGTTACAAAGGTGCTGTCAGGCTTTGCTTTACTTATCAGGCTTGTTTCTTTAAAAAATGCTTTGTAATAGTTACAGGCGAGGCCGGGTTTTGTATCATTGATGTTTACAGGTTCCGCGTAATCCTGTTTCTTAAAATTAAGGTCATAAATATCCCCCCTCAACCCGGCAGGTGTAAAAGCGGCCAAACGCAGGTGAACAGATTGTTTGATAACCAAAGGTCCTGTAAGTTCAGCGGTGGTTGGTCCGGGAATACTGCCGTCCATAGTATAATGGACATGCATATTGGACAAAGGCTTGCTAATTTTCAGTGTATCCTTATCAACGAAAACATTTTCTGTTATGATGCCTGGGAGATCGGGCAGGCGGTAATTTATTTTCAGGTTATCGAGGCGGCCATATTGCTGTACCAGGCGTTGCGTGTAGGCATTGTATTCATTGGTATTATTGGTCCACAGCATTTCGGCGAGCGCGGTCATCCTTGGCATAAACATATAATCAGCCCGTTTTTCTGATGGTATGGTTTCCGACCAGATGTTGGCCTGGGCCCCGATGATGAATTTGGCCTGTTCAGCGCTTAAAGCGGTGGGTATCGGGTTGAAATGATACACGTTATAAATGGAATTTTTATCCGGCTGGTTGTCGAAATACAACGGCGTTCCCGGCGTCATGATTACAGTATTGCCGCTTTGGGCTGCTTTTACCGGGGCATCAGGCACCCAGGTACGCCAGTACATCACTATCGCCGTATTGCTGATGCCACCTTCAAGTATCTCATCCCAGCCTACCAGTTTGCGCCCTTTTGAGTTAAAGAATTTCTCCATCCTGTTGATGAAATAACTTTGCAGGGCAGGCAGGTCTTTTATGCCTTCACGCTGCATTAACGCTTTGCAGGCATCAGATTTTGCCCAATCAGTACGTTCAACTTCATCGCCGCCGATGTGAATATATTCGGATGGAAAAATATCCATAATCTCGGTGAAAACATTCTCAGCGAATTCAAACGTACTTTCATGACAGGGGCATACCGGTGTGGAGAAAAATTCGGTGAATCTATTTTCGCCGTTGCAGCTTAAAAAGGGATAAGCGTTGATGGCAGCCATCGTATGGCCGGGCATGTCAATTTCAGGCACAATATCAATATGCCGTTCAGCTGCATAAGCCACCAGGGCCTTCATTTGCTGCTGCGTGTAAAAACCGCCATAAAGTGTTTTACCATTTTTATGAATAATATGCTGAGGGTCTATCGCAAAATCAGGGTTGTCTTTTGCCCTTTTCATACATGTCGAATCCATGCTGTTAAAAGTACGCCAGGCCCCTTCTTCTGTTAGTTTCGGATATTTTTTTATCTCTATACGCCAGCCCTGATCGTCTGTAAGATGCAAATGGAACTTATTCATCTTATAAAGGGCCATCACATCAATAAACTTACGGAGATAGGCGATGGAAAAAAAATGCCTTGATACATCCAGGTGCATACCACGCCAGGTGTATGCAGGATGATCTTCGATCATTACGGCAGGCAGTCTTAAAGTTTTAATGCGGCCATTCTTTTTCTCTATTGAAGCCGGCAACAGCTGCCTTATTGTTTCAACCGCGCGGAATACACCGGCAGGCTCCTTTGCAAAAATGTTTATTTGCCGCTTTGAAATATTTAAACGATAGCCTTCAGGTTCGGTGATGCCCGCATCATAAACAAACCTGATACCACCTTTATATTTTGAGCTGATGGTTAATTTTTGTCCTGAACCGTCTGTGATAATTGCAGCCAGCTGTTTAGCCTCATTACTAAATTGATGATTACGGGGTATTGAAATGACCGTTTTGGGGCTAATGGTAAAATACCCTTCACCGGCAGTTAACTTAACCGGATAAGGAATAATGGCAAATTTGCCTGCTTTGTTTTGTGCCAGCACACCTAATGAACATAAGCCCAAAAGCAGTATGCCCGTTATAATTGGAAGTATGCCTTTTAATAAAGGTAGTCCTTTTGCTTTTTGGATATTGTTACGGCCCAAGTTGTTGTTCATCATAACGTTCGGTAAAATTAAATTTTATAAGGGTTATTTATAATTGGATTTTTTTATCAGCCGCTTAATATCTTTTATCCATATCTTTCTGCCGTCGGTTTCCACAATACCTTCTTCTTTAAATTCCTTTAACAGCCGTATTACATTTTCCTGCGCAATTCCGACCATATTTGCAAGGTCCATCCTGGAGATATTTAAAATGATGTCCTGCACATCTGAGTCCTCATCCTTGTATTTTTCCCTGAGTACAATCAGTGCAATGGCGAGCCGTTCAGTTGCTGTCCGTTGCGCAATAACGGAGATACTGTTGGTTAATACTGTAAATTCATGGCTTAATGCCTTGAGCAATCGTTGCGTAAAGGCCGGAGAACGGTGTAAAATGCTGATAAAATCTTCCTTCGGTATAAAACTAATCAAACTGTCTTCTATAGCAGCAGCCGAATCCGGGTATCGTTCGCCGGATAAAACGGCATGATAACCAATTAGTTCTTCGTGGTTGGCCACATAAATAATTTGCTCTTTGGCCAAACTGTCAACCTTGTATTTTTTTACCTTACCGCTCCTTATTAAAAAAATGCCGGAAGGCACCGAACCCTCCCTGAAAACAACGTCGCCCTTTAAATATTTAAGATCGCTTTGATTGGCAACTAAATCTGAATAATCTTGTTCGGAAAGGACATTAAGTATCGATTGTGTGGTGAAATTCCAGCGGTCGATTGGAAAGATTCCGGATAAACTCATAAGCAAAGGTACTAAATTTTAAAAACTGATAAATATCAGCTTCTGCGTTGATCTCTTTCGGTAAAACGCTGTGATACTGCAACTAAATTTGAGCGGCATGAAAGCTTATCCATTTTCTCATTTCCCGCCCGACTTTGGAGACCGCCATGATGGGTCAATTGTGAAACTAAAAAAGGATCGCTTAAACGCTTCTTTATTTAGTAAGGATACAGCATTCGACTGGATGTACCCTGAATATTTTCAGCTACTCTCCAATCATTGGACCCCATTGGCAATTGCCCGCAAGGCGGCCGGCTTTTTGGCGGAACCAGGCGCCCGGATATTGGATATAGGCAGCGGCACTGGTAAATTTTGCCTTGCAGCCGGTTATCATTTCCCGGAAACCTTTTTCCACGGTGTAGAACAAAGACATGAACTGTTTTGCATGGCTGAGGAAGCAAAAGAATATACGAAGTTGTTAAACGTGAATTTTATTTACGCCAACATTACCCAGATCAATTTTAAGGAGTTCGACCACTTCTATTTTTATAATTCCTTTTATGAAAATATTAACCGGGCGAACAAAATTGATGATACCATTGAATTATCGGAAAGCCTTTACAGCTTTTATACGCAATATCTTTATACTGCCCTCGATGAAAGGCCTTCCGGAACACGCCTGGTTACATTTCACAGCCTGGAACAGGAAGTACCGCCGGGTTTTAAACTGGCAGATGTTTCCTGTGATGGACAGTTGAAAATGTGGATCAAAGAATAATAAATGGAGATAGCCCGGCTTTTGATCTTCCTCTTTCAGAAGAAGTTTTCACCCTTAGAAAAAATAAAAGAATGCATGATGATATTGTAAACCCTCCCCTTTTCAGCAAAGACGCTGCTTTTGACCGTTTGTATCCTGCTCATATTAAAGAGCTGTCGCAAATGCACTGGACACCTGTTAATATCGCGAAAGAAGCCAGCGAATTTCTTGCTGCCCCTGGCGCACGGGTATTAGACATCGGCAGCGGGGTTGGAAAGTTCTGTATCGTAGCGGGATTTCTTCATCCTGAAACAACATTCTATGGAATTGAACAGCGCAGGGAATTATTCACTTTTGCAGAAAATGCCAAAGAAGAAGTCGGCCTGCCAAATGTGAGTTTTATTCACGGGAACCTTACAGAATTAAATTTTAAGGATTACGACCACTTCTATTTTTACAACTCCTTTTATGAAAACATTGAGCCTGGCAGCCGCATAGATTATTCGGTACGAACTTCATTTCAGTTATATGATTATTACAGCCGGTTTGTATTCAAAATGCTGGATGAAAAGCCTGCCGGAACCAGGCTGGTTACCTTTCATGGTACTGAAAAGCAGGTTCCTCCCGGTTACCAGTTAGTGGATAATTCATATAGCAGCGTACTGAAAATGTGGCTTAAGAAATAGTCCCTGCTTTATTTTCTCTTTTTTATTAAATCAAGCACCCCGTTGATGAATGTCAGCGGATGCAAAGGATTACCGGGCACATATAAATCAATTTTATATTTAGATAAAAAGCTCCTGTTTAAGGCCTTGCTTCCGTCAAATATCCCCCCGCTGATCGCGTCTGTTCCGGCAAGAATTATAATTTTAGGCTCGGGTATTGCGTCATAACAGATCTGTAGTGGTTCGGCCATGTTTTCTGTTATGGGCCCCGTAATTACAATGCCGTCAGCATGACGTGGAGATGCCACAAATTCGATCCCAAAGCGCCCCATGTCAAAGTTTACATTACCACAGGCGTTCAGTTCAAGTTCGCAGCTATTATCCCCGCCCGCCGAAACCTGGCGTAACTTTAGTGAGCCGCTAAAGCATTTATAAATTTCTTCCCTTATCAACCCGGGGTTCAATTCAATAATTTCATCCTCCCCTTCCCTGATGATAAGTTTTTGACGGTCGTTGGCAGCTATTTTATAGTCTGTGGTAAATTTTATTTTGTTTGGAAATGCGAACGCACACTCTCCGCAAAAAGTGCATTTTCCTAAATCAATGCAAACCGGGTTTATCGAGATGGCATTTGTAGGGCAAAGTTCCATCAGTTCCATCTCATTAACTTTTTCTGAACTGATAACCGGCCTTCCCCTGAATATACCGGGCACTTTTACAGTGGTAACATCCGGAATGTATTGCTTGCCCTGGTGAAACAGTATCTTTAAATTGTTTAACATTTTACTCAGTTTTAATTTTACAAATCATGCCCGCAATACGACAAGTCAAAACTTTTATTACAAATCGGGAAGTCAGAAATTTCGTTATTCCGCACTGCGAGGGCTAAAGCCAGCCAGTTATGGATGGAAGGATCTTTTATTTTATAATGGATCAGTTCCCCCTTTTCACCGGTAACGGCACAATGACATATTTCCCCTCTCCATCCTTCAACCAAAGCAATGGTAAATGAATTTGGTTGCGGACAAGATAATTGTTCGGCCTTGCCGGTTTCCGCGGGGCCGTTTTTAATCAGCCGCTTTATATAACCAATAGATTGCCTTATTTCCTCTTTTCTTACCTGCGCTCTCGAATATACGTCGCCATGGTTTTTAGTAATGGGCCGGTGTACGAGTTCAGTATAAAAATCATGCGGATGTGAAAAACGAATATCCCTGCTAATGCCGCTCATCCGGGCAGACATACCCACAGTTCCAACGGTCGTGGCCTGATCTTTTGTTATAACACCTGTTTTTTCAAACCTGGCCAACGCACTGGGCAACTCGAATAATTCTTCAGACATGCCGGTAAAATCAGCTTCAAATTCGTTGAACAATGTTGTTAACTCAAGCCCCAATTCACTTGTAAAGGGGAAATTGGTTTTTCCGGCACGTATCAGGCCTTTTGCCAGGCGGTTCCCGCACCATTTTTGAAAGAAATTAATTACCGGCGTTCTTAATCTGCCATAAACAGCACTGCCCAATTGGTATGCCACATCTGTACACATTCCGCTTAAATCGCCGGTATGAACAGCTACTCTTTCCAGTTCCAGTGCAAGTGTACGGGAAAGCTGCAAATCGCTTCCGGGATGATAGCTGCATAAACTTTCCCATAAGTTTACGAAAGCTGTCGTATGCCCGGCCACCGAATCACCCGAAATATTTTCGGCAAGTGTAACCCTTTGCAATAATTTTTTCTTTTCGAGGAATAATTGCTCAATACCCCGGTGCTGGTACCCCAGTTGTATTTCGAGATGCAGGATCTGTTCGCCATTGCATATAAAACGAAAATGCCCCGGTTCAATAATACCTGCATGTACCGGGCCAACGCCGACCTCGTGCAATTCTTCGCTTTCAATATTAAAAAAGGGGTAATCAGCAATCCCTGCCTCTTTATTAAAC
>JBIOHE010000005.1:0-34179 GCA_044448725.1 Sphingobacteriales bacterium
GTCATAGTGGTGGCGGTGGGGGTGGCGGTCATTCAGGCGGTGGAGGTAGCCACGCCGGTGGGGGTGGCGGTGGCCGCTCATCTGGTGGCGGCGGCGGCAGTCGTACAATGTCGGCCCCCCAGCGTTCAGTTGGTGTATCACGACCAAATTACTCGTCACCGGGTGGCGGACGTACCAATTATGCCCCAAGACAAGGCTTTGGTGGAAGATCAGCCGTTGGTTACCCCGGACGGGGCGGTGTTTCAGTTCGTGGAGGTTATTCCGGTCGTGGAGTTTACGCTGGCCGTGGAGGCTATGCCGGCCGTGGCGCGTACGGGCGTGGATATTATGGCCCTGCCAATTGGGGTGGTCGTGGATTTTGGGGATATCGTGGCGGTTATTATTGGCATGGCGGTTTATATGCCAGTTTATATTGGCCAAGGCTTGGTTTTAGTTTAGGTTATTTGCCTTACGGATACTATCCTTTTTACTGGGGCGACGCCGAGTACTATTACAGTAACGGCTATTATTATCAATATGATAACAACCAATATACAGTTGTTGAACCACCTTTGGGTGCAGAAATAACTACTTTGCCAGCCGGAGCACAATCAATAATGATTGACGGGCAGCAATATTACGAATTGAATGGTGTTTATTATCAGCCTATAACAAATGATAACGGCACAACAGGATATGTAATTGCCGGTAAGGACGGACAGTTGAGTACCGGCGGCGGCGCTGCAAATGGAGCCAATCCGGGCAATGGCGTTAATAACGCGCCTCCCCCCCCTCCGCAAATCGGCGACATCTTTAATCAGTTGCCTCCGGACACCAGGAAAATAAAACTTAACGGTGAAACTTTTTATGTATCGCCCGATGATTACTACTACCAGCAAACAACGGATACCAGCGGAAACAAAGTATATAAAGTAGTTGGTACCCCGTCGGATGAGCCAGGGAGTTAATAACAGCTTTTATTAAAAATTCACACAAAGGGTGATCCGAATTAAAGGATCACCCTTTTTAGTTTAAAAAAGATCGTAATAAAACGGTTAAATTCCATTTGCGGGTAATTTGTGGTCGTCTTTAATTTTAAAAAATAAAACTTTTAACGGGTTCAATCCTTTTATAAAAGACATCACAATGATGTTTCTGTTATAACTTGCCTGTCCGTTGCCGGTAATTAGTATTACGCTGCTTATTTGCGTTTTTGAGTCTCCCCTTTCAAAGCGAACTCTGCCTTCTTTGTCTGGTGATCATTTAAGCCAGCAGCAAATAAGTATCCTTATTATATTAAACTTCAGATGTCCGTTGGCTGTGGAAGAGGATTTAATAATTATGATGGCTAATAACTATCTTGAATTAAACTTAATACAAAAAAATAAGTCTGTTACAATAAAGAGGTACAAACGAATTTAATCTTATAAATTATGAAAAAGGCATTTAAATATATATTGTTAACAAGCTTAAGCGGATTGTTATGCTTGTTTTTAGCTATACCTGCCGATGCGCAGCGCGGCGGCCATGGCGGTGGTGGTCACTCAGGTGGTGGCGGTGGTCGTTCATTTAGCGGCGGCGGCGGCGCACGTTTCGGTGGCGGTGGTCGCTCATTTAGCGGTGGCGGCGGCGCACATTTCGGTGGTGGTGGCCGCTCATTTAGCGGTGGCGGCGGCGCACATTTCAGCGGGGGTGGTGGTCACTCATTTAACGGTGGCGCACGTTTCGGCGGCGGCAGGGCAACATTTGCTCCGCAACGTTCTAATAATGTTTCAAGGGGAGGTTTTTCATCACCCGGAGCACGCGGTGGCTTTAGCTCCAGGTCGGGTTTTAACGGAAGATCGTATTCGGGTCTACGGGGTAGTTACTCTGGCCGCGCCGGTTTCGGCGGTCGTGCAGGTTTTGGCGGTCGTGCAGGTTTTGGCGGTCGTGCAGGGTTCAGCGGTCGTGCAGGGTTCGGTGGTCGTTCCGGTTTCGGTGGCAGGGGCTATTATGGCCCAAGTAATTGGGGCGAACGAGGTTATTGGGGCGGACGTGGCGGATATTTTTGGAACAGAGGTTTTTATGGTAGTTTATATTGGCCAAGGCTTGGTTTTAGTTTAGGATTTTTACCTTTTGGATACTATCCATTTTATTGGGGCGATTCCCAATATTATTTAAGTAACGGATTGTATTATCAATACGATAACGATCAATATACTGTAGTGGAACCTCCCTTAGGTGCTGAAGTAACTACTTTACCTAACGGAGCACAACCAGTTACTATTGACGGTCAGCAATATTACGAATTGAATGGTGTTTATTATCAGCCGATAACGAATGATGATGGTACAACCGGCTATATAATTGCAGGCAAAGATGGTCAGTTAAACACTAATAACGGTGATAATAATGGTGGAGTTGTCAATGGCGGACCTTATAATAATGGTGGCGTTAATAATGCCCCGGCCCCTCAGGTCGGTGATATCTATGACCAATTACCCCAGGATTCAAGGAAGATCCATTTTCACGGCGAAACCTTTTATGTATCGCCTGATGACTATTATTACCAGCAAACAATTGATACCGGCGGTAATAAAGTATATAAGGTAGTTGGTACCCCATCAGACGACGCGGGAAACTAATAGCAGATTTTATTATTTATTCAAAAAAGGGTGATCCGAATTTAAGGATCGCCTTTTTTATTTTTTGTCTAAATAAAACTTTTAATGGTTTCAATCCTTTTATAAAAGGCATCACTGCTATTTTTATTTATGATAAAGTTATTTATTTCCTGCAGGTTCTTTATTTTACTTGTAGTTTTTTCGGTGTTCAACATATCGTCATCAAAGGCTTATTCAGTACTTACACATGAGGCCCTGATAGATGCAAGCTGGCAAAAAAGTATCCTTCCCTTATTAAAATATAAATATCCCAGGGCTACGGGTGATGACCTGAAAAAGGCGCATGCCTATGCTTATGGCGGTTCATTAATTGCCGATATGGGTTATTTCCCTTTCGGAAGTGAATATTTTACCAACCTTTCCCACTATGTCCGAAGCGGTGATTTTGTAGAGGCTCTGATCTCGGAATCGGAGAACCTGAACGAATATGCCTTTGCGCTCGGTGCGTTGTGTCATTATATGGGTGATAAATATGGGCATTCGTTAGCAACCAATATTGTTGTACCAAAAGTCTATCCGGAAATAGGTGAAAAATTTGGCCCTGTAGTTACTTATGGGGAAGACCATTCCTCACATAGCCGGGTGGAGATCTCGTTCGACGTGCTGCAAATGGCGAGGGGGAATTATGCCTCTCAGAATTACCATGATTTTATTGGGTTTGAGGTGTCGAGGCCGGTTTTGGAAAGGGCTTTCCTTAAAACTTACGGGCAGGATATTAATTCTGTATTTGGCGACCTCGGCCTTGCTATATCCACATTCAGATGGTCAGTTAAAAGTTTATTGCCAACAGTAGTCCGCACAGCATGGGTGATAAAGAAAAACGACATCAAAAAATTAAACCCAAGCGCTAATAGCCATAATTTCCATTACCGGATGAAGAAAAGGGACTATTATGCTGAATTTGGAAAGGCGAGACAAAAACCGGGCTGTAAAGCCGAAGTATTATCATTTTTTATAAGAATACTGCCTAAAGTAGGTCCGCTAAAGGCGCTGAAATTCAGAGATGTTGGACCGGAAGGTGAAAAACTGTTTATCAGGAGTTTTGACACGGTATTGGTTCACTATGGCGCTGCCCTTGCAAGGCTGCACAATGATAAAGTTAGTTTGCCCGACATTGACTATGATACCGGCAAACCCACATTACTTGGCGAATATGAATTAACTGACGACACATACGCCGATTTGGTTGACAGACTTAGCGATACTAAATTTGACAACCTTACATATCCGCTAAAGCAAAATATATTGACATTTTACAACAAGATTGACACTGTCGGGCTTGCCAAAAGATACCCCGGTTATTGGAAGAAAACTTCCATTGCGCTGCAGGGTATTCAATTGGCAAAACCTGTAAAAGTTGATAGTTTGAAAACTGATAAGGGGATAAACTATAAACTCAACGAGCCCGTGGATTCGACCAAGGTAAAAGCAGTTAAATAATTTCGCAGAAACACAAATTTACAGATACCGAATCTTAAGTTAAAGCAGCAGTGACAACTGAATGGTCCGGTGCGGCCTTTAAGAAAATAATAAACTTACTGCCCTTCCCCGGTTCGCTTTCAACAATAATATTTCCTCCGGCGGCATCCACTATTTTTTTGGCAAGATATAAGCCTATTCCATGTCCTTCAATATCCTGGTGCAGCCTGCCGTACATTTCAAAAATCTTGTCAAGCCTCGCTTTGGGTATGCCCATTCCGTTATCCTGCACTGACAGGATCACCTGGTCGCCCCGTTTTTCACTGCGAATATGAATTAACGGACTTTCCCCGCGTTTAAATTTAATAGCGTTTGAAACGAGGTTATATATAATACTCCGCAGGTTCTTTTTTGAAAAATACAGATGAGTAACCTCCAGCTCCCTGGTTATAACTGCCCCTGATGCCTCGATTTTATTGGCTAAGCTCCATTCCACATTATTGATTGTCTCGTCAAGATTAACAATTTCCATAGTGACCATTTCAGCTTCTATTTTGGCAATGGTGCCAATATCCCTGATCAGTGAACTGAATTTTTTAATGGATGTATTGATCATTTCTAAAAATTCCTTCAGCTTTGGTTCGCTAAGCGGAATCCTGTTCATTACATTGATACTTGTCTCAATAATACCCAATGGCGCCAGGAGGTCGTGTGAGGCTGCATAAACAAAGTGATCCAAATCGGCATTGATACGTAACAAACTCTTGTTTTTTTTATCCAGCTCCGATTGTGTTTTTTTTAATTCGGTTATGTCATTAAAGGTTATGATAGCGCCATCGTTTTTATTTTCTGCCTGCTGCAAATAGGGCATCGTCATAATCTGGTACCATTTGCCATCGTTTGTCTCAATTTCCTTGGTAATAATTATTCCGTCAGCAAGTACCTGTTTAATATCCCCTATTATAGTCTCAAATTTTATATTAGTCGTAATATTGCTGAGCGGCCTGCCAATATCAGATTCAAGCAAATTAATCTGCTTTACGGTACTGGGAGAGAACTTCATTAAAATAAGGTCATTATTAATAATTAGTTGCCCGTTTATGTTACTCCTGAAATAATTATTAAGGTCATCATTCAGTTCCAGCAGTTCTTTGTTTTTTAACTGGTAATCAGAATTTATGGTATCCAGCTCTTCATTTACCGATTGCATTTCCTCATTGGTACTCTGCATTTCTTCATTTGCCGAGATCAGCTCTTCATTAAAAGATTGCATATTCTCATTGGAAGCATCCAGTTGCTCGTAGGTAGAACTTAGCTTATCTTTGAGTTCCTTTAGCGCTTCCTCTAAATTTTTGGTATATTGATCATGGTATATTTTTTCATCAAACACCATATCATCCCAACTTTCCGGCCTGAGCAATTTATCATCGGAAAGGGTTACCATTAACAATTTTTTCTCGGTTTTCTCTATGTTTAAAGGACTTACCGACAGGTTTACCCTGGTGATTGATTTACCGTGTTTAATTTTCACCCCCTTAACCGAAGCTTTTTCATTTGTTTTTAAAGCAGTGGTGACCAGTGTATTAAAAGCCACCTTAAGCGGCCTTGGAAGAAGTTCGTCCAGATTTGAGTTGAAGTTTTTTTGAAGAAGATATTTTGTAGTATCCCCATAAGATTTTACAACGTGGTTGTTTTCATCAACACATAAAACCAGGCAATCGCTTTCGTTAACAAGGTTGGAATTCACCGCCTCAACAAGGGTATTGCTGGCATTTAAAGAAGTGTCTCCCTGCGAAGTAATAGCTGGGGTTCGTTTATTATCAAATAATTCGGGCATTGAAAATGCATCGAACTTTATCACCCTTTTGGCTTCAAGATTCTTATATATTTTCCATTTTTTATTTACCACTTCCAGGTTTTTGATAATCGGCATTGGATTTTCGCTGGAGCCTAAAAACAAATAGCCATCTTTTTTAAGCCCGAAAAGCATCATTGTAAAGATCTTTTTCTGCAAAATCGGCGTCATATAGATCAGCAGGTTTCGGCAGCTGATAAAGTGCATATTGCAATAAGGCGGGTTCTTCACCAGGTCATGCTGCGCGAAAATTACCATTTTGCGCAGTTCGGGTTTTACCTTATAGTTTTCCCCTTCTTTTGAAAAATAATTTTCAAGCCGCTCCGCAGATACATTTTCTGAAATATTTGAATTGTAAATTCCTCTCCCGGCGTGAACCAACGCAGCGCTATCAATATCAGTAGCAAATATTTTCACTACAATATCTTTGAATTTATCCTTTAACAACTCCGCCACCAATATCGCTATTGAATAAACTTCTTCGCCGGTTGCGCAGCCGGCAACCCACATTTTCAGCTCCTCGCCGGGTGTGAGTCTTTCAAACAGGTCTGGAAATATATTTTTTCTGATGAAATTAAAGGCTTCCGCATCCCTGAAAAACGAGGTAACGCTGATCAGGAAATCTTTGGAAAGGGCTTCCACTTCTTCGGGTGAAGTCTTCAGAAATTCAAGATAACTTGCAAGCGAAGTAAAATTACTATAAGAAGCCCTTCTTTTTGTTCTTCTTAATATAGTAGTATGTTTATATTCTGAGAAATCAAGCGGCGATTTTTCTTTTATGATATTGATGATTGCGGCGATGTTTTTTTCATCATCCTTACAATCATAGGTTAACTCCACCCCGTATTTTATATAATCTTCAATAGCGCCGGGCATTAATTCGGGTTCCAGAATAAAATCCACCAATCCGGTAGCAATAGCGTGGGAGGGCATGCTGCCAAATGCCGATGTTTCGGGGTTGCGGGCAATTACCATTCCACCTGCTTTTTTTATTGCCTTAATACCTTCCGTACCATCGCTGCCTAAACCGGAAAGAATTATTGCGATGGCTTTTTTACCACAATCAACAGCAAGGGAATTAAAAAACCTGTTGATTGTGAGATGAGGGGGCTGGCTTTTATCTTTATCGGTTAAATACAGCTTGTTGCTATGTATAGTCATAAACTTATCGTTGGGGATAAGGTAAACCTGGTTACATTTCACAGGCATTTCATTTTCGGCTTCATTAACGGTAAGCCTGCTATGCCTGCCCAGCAATTCAACCATTCTGCTTTTAAAATCAACCGATAAATGCTGAATAATTATATAGGAAACCGCATCTGAAGGTGTATGGTCAAAAAAAGAATTTATCTCTTCCATTCCGCCCGCCGAGGCGCCAATAGCAATAATATGATGGGGTTTTGTTGCAGGCATTGCACACGTTTTAAAAAATAATTGTAGAATTCAGGAAAAAATCCTGACAGAGAGGGTAAATGGATCACCAAACCTACGATAAAATTTCGAATATTATCTCTTAATTTGTCTGTTATGTCAGGGCAGACGCATTAAAAGGAGGCTCCGATGGAGCCTAAGCAAACGGTTTTACGGTTTTCTATAAACAGGATACTCCCATGGGAGTTAAAACCATCGGGTAAAAGAATAAATTGCTCCAGAGGAGCCACCTGTCTATAGAAAATTTGCAATAAACCTGAGAGACTCCGTCGGAGTCACCTATGAATTTGCCTGGAAATCATTACTGTAACCAATTATTTTAATGCGTCTGCCCTGTCTGTTATGTGTAACAACAATCTGAACATTTGCCTTAAATGCCACGAACTTCAGTTCGAAACTATTAAATTAGCGTTATCATTATTTATGTTTATCCCAAAAACGCAAAAATGAAAAAGCTGCCGTTTAATAATTTTCCGGGGAATATCCTTATCCGGCTAATGGTCGGATTGGTATTCTTATCCGAAGGGCTCCAAAAGTTCATAATGTCAGGGGCCAACTTTGATCGGTTTACAAAGATTGGCATTCCCCATCCGCATTTTTTTGTGCCCTTTGTCGGGGCTACAGAAATCATCTGCGGAGTTTTATTGATTATAGGGCTATTAACCCGTTTTGCTGTAGTTCCCCTGCTTATAATTATCCTTACCGCAATTTATACAACCAAGATCCCGATTTTAACAGATAAAGGTTTTTGGGCGGCAGCCCACGAAGGCAGAACCGATTTTTGTATGCTGATGGGTTTGATTTTTTTAATGCTTTATGGTGCGGGCAAATATTCGGCAGATGGTATATTTGCCGTGCATGAAAAAAAACGGACTTAAAGAAATAGCGCTGCTCTTTTTGAAATTAGGAACTACCGCTTTCGGCGGCCCTGCAGCGCATATTGCCATGATGCGCCAGGAAGTGGTTATTAAGCGGGGATGGCTGACTGAACAGCATTTTCTCGACCTGATCGGTGCAACCAACCTGATTCCCGGCCCAAACAGCACCGAAATGGCTATCCATATCGGGCAGGAACGTGGTGGCTGGAAAGGGCTGATCATCGCGGGCTTTTGTTTTATTATGCCTTCTGTTCTGGCAACCGGCTGTTTCGCGTACCTCTATAAATCTTATGGCGGATTACCCCAAATACAACCTTTCATTTACGGCATCACCCCTGCTGTTATTGCTGTGGTATTGGTTGCTATCTATCCATTGGCGAAAAAATCCCTGCAAACAGTGGAGCTGGGCATCATTGGTATTGTGGCATTAATACTTAGTTTTTTAGGCTATTCAGGGATCATTATCCTTTTTGGGGCCGGGTTTACTGCCATGGGACTGGAAGCGATCAGACTTAAAAAGAATACGGGTTTAGTTTCCATTATCCCGCTCTTTTTGTCAAATAGCCTGAACCAGGGATTCTTCGGGCCTGTTAACATCAGGTTATTTTTGTCATTTTTAAAAATCGGGGCCATTTTGTACGGCAGCGGTTATGTTTTGTTTGCATTTCTGGATTCTGAATTGGTGGCCCATGGTATCATAACCCGACGTCAATTAATTGATGCAATAGCTGTTGGTCAGTTTACTCCGGGGCCTGTATTTTCATCGGTAACATTCATCGGGTACCAGGTAAATGGTGTTAGTGGCGCAATCATCTCAACCATAGGCATTTTCTTTCCGTCGTTCCTGTTCGTAGCCCTTTTAAACCCGCTGGTCCGTAAAATGCGGGGGTCAAGGCTGTTTGCAGCATTTTTAAACGCAGTAAACGTAGCTTCAATCGCGCTCATCGTCATGGTTTGTTACCAGATGGGGAAGGATAACATTGCCAATTGGCGTCCGGTGGCAATTGCCGTGGCCAGCGCTTTAATTCTTTTCAGATTCAAAAAAATAAATAGCGTTTTCATTATCCTCGGCGGATCAATCGCAGGGTATTTATTATTGTTATTGTGAGTTTTACGTCGCTAAAACAATATGGCTCAATAACGATTTGTGTGGGTATTCGTTTCTTCCCGATAGCTATCGGGAATCGTAAAAAAACATTGTTATTATAATAATAAAATGTGGTTTCTAACGCTCCGAAGAGGCGTAGCCCCGATAAATATTATAGCAACGGATTTTAATCCGTTGAAAACGCCAGGAGGAAAAGATAAAGATCCGCCCATTGGCGGACGACCCATATAAATAGGAGGCTAATATGGATCGTGCCTACAGCACTCTTAATATTGAATTCATGTAACAACGGGTTAAAACCCGTTGCTACAAAATATTTCGAGCCGAAGGCTCTATAATAAAACGCTTACCGATACAAAACGTTATAGACCCAACAATATCTTACTTTAACCCATAAACCAGCACCTGACCCGAAAATGTAGCCAGATAAACATGACCATTCGCGATGGTTGGTGATGAAAATTTAGCATATTTTCCCACAAAATCACCACTGTTTTGATTACTGTTCCATAGCTCATTATTGATATTGCTGGCGTCAAATGCCCTTAATATACCTGAACTAACGGTATTTGCAGCATCTCCGCTGCTTGCATAAGTGACCCAGAGAATCCCCGTTCCATTAGTAGTCCCGTTTGAAGAAACTGAAAGGTCCGCCCCGCAGCCACCCACCGGGCCGCTATCTGACGAACTGTTTGCGTTATATAATTTATTGCTGCTCCTGTCAAATGAAAACGCCCGCAACTGATCATTTTCAGACCAGACATAAACAAATTCATTGGTTGCGCCACGATAATAGGATGGCTGGCAATGCAGGCTGACATTTAGCGGGACTGTCTGCTGCACCAGATTTGTCGTCGTTGAAAACCCACCCATATTATCCTTGTTCAATAAATACAAATTTCCATCTTTTGCACCAGTAAAATAAAAATTGGAATTAGGGATTAAAAACGTGCCCATAACGCCATAATCAAGATCATTAATATTTAGGTCCAGATAATTTGTAGGCGTAAAATAACTGCTAACCTGTAAAGTTGATCCTGATGGGGTTAGTTTCATGGCGCTTTCTGCGCGGCCGGAAGGGTCGGTTGGGTCTGAACTGGCCACATTTTCACCTGTTCCGTTGCCCGGAGCTGTATATGGAGCCTTTTTTCCTACGGTCCCATTGCCCGAAACGACGTATAAATTGCCTTGCGGGTCAGCCGCAACCCCCATGCCGCTTTCCCACAAACCGCCTTCTTCCCCGTTTGGCGTATCATTATAAATGGTTTGTTGTTGTAGCGTAGCAGCATTGTAACCTAATATCCAGCCATGGTAAGGGTTCCAGTCGCAATGCGAAGAAAACGAAATATAAATAACACCGTTTACCAATGTTAATCCCTGCCGCTGGTTGTTACGACGGGGATCAAAGCTAACCACACCATTTACATTGCCGTCGCCGGTGCCATAAACACTTGCAGCTATCTTTACCGGACTACCGGCCTGGTCAGCACCGGTCAGTATATTTATTGCGTGCAGGTATTGCACAAAATTAGTTCCATCGGTACTGCGGGCTACAAAATACATGGTTTTTGCAACTGAATCAATCACAGGAGTGCCAACTATGCCAATATTGTATGCAAAATCGGTATAAGGGGTACACCATGACGACGACATATCATTCGAATTAGGCGACCTCATACCTGATACGGTGAAATTTCGTTTCCAGTATAATTTCCCGTTATCGCCATCAAAGGCATATACCGTATTACTTACTGTTGCAACAAACACAACGTTAGGGTTGCCGGAGCTGATGGGTAAATTACCAACAACAAGGGGCTGGGCGTAAACCTGGTCGTCAACACTCAGCGAAAACAATTTTCCAAAATGAGTCGAATTAACCTTAGCTGTTGTCAAAGCCGTTTCTTTGTTGTTCAATCCGGCACGTGTATTATCATTGTGCTGCGTAAGCACCGAAATATGCTGCGGATTTGGCGTAGTGGTTGTATTGGTATTATTATTTGTATTGCCTGGCTGAGTTTTTTTGCAACCAAGGCAAATTATGACTGCAGAGACCAGAATGACGACATTATATTTGTTCATATTTTTGTTTAAACTTCAAAATTTAAAAATAGTTACTGAGCGGTTATTTACTGATCTTACGTACCAGGTTGTTTTGATAATCTGCCACATATACATTACCGCCGGTATCGGCTGCCACCCCCATCGGCCTGTAGAAAGAAGCTGCTTTAGCATCCCCATTCATTGCCCCCCTGGCCCCGCACCCTGCAAAGGTGGCTACTAAACCGGCTGGACTTATCTTCCTGATCAGATGATTGCCTGTATCGGCGACGTAAATATTACCGTTTTTATCAATAGCTATACCATCGGGGTGCGAAAACGAAGCCGCGACGCCTTTGCCATCGGCTTTTCCCTTTTTAAGGTGACCCGCCAGCGTTGTTACTATACCGTCTTTGCTTATTTTACGGATCATGTTATTGTAGGTGTCTGATACATAAATATTACCGGCGGCATCTAAAGCAAGCCCTTCGGGCAGATAAAAGGTGGCGGAAGCGGCAGGGCCGTCTTTTGCACCCGGGACCCCATTCCCTGCAACCGTAGAAATTTTACCATCCGGGGTAATTTTGCGTATCTGATCATGAATCCAATCTGCCACAAATATATTGCCGGCAGCATCGGCTGCTATACCCATTGGATTGTCCAAAACAGCTGTGCCGTCATTCCTTGGCTTTACCCCGGCAGGCCATTTCCCGGCAATGGTTGAAACAAGGCCATCGGCGCTGATTTTCCGGATAAGGCTGTTGTGCGTATCGGCCACATAAACATTCCCGCTATTATCAGCTGTAACTGCTGCCGGAAAAAAAAATGAAGCAGCACTGGCTTTACCATCGGCAGAACCTGCGGCCCCGCTGCCTGCAAGCGTGGTTACCATTCCATTGGGACCGATTTTACGAATAATGTTATTTCGGGAATCGGCTACATAAATAAAGCCCTTTGCATCTATAGCCAATCCCATCAGGTTTGAAAAAGAGGCTTCATCAGCCGGGCCGTTGGCCGCGCCCATAAGCCCAGTGCCCGCATAAGTTGTAACTGTTAGATGTTGTTGTTTTTTACCGCAGGCGATAGCAAATAATAATGTTATCAATAAAATTGACAGGTTTTTTTTCATGAAAATTCCCTTTTTACTTTGACTATCGGATAAAAAATGGTTTATTATATAAGCTGATCAGAAAGCAGTGCAGCAATTTATTATTTTATTTTTAATTTATCCGTGGCGTCTTACGTTTTATTAAGAAATTATGCTGTCAGCCACAGGCGTGCAGGAAGACTTGGTTTAAAAGCGCCGAACTGCAAAATCATTTTGAAACAAAGTGTTTAAAAAAATAAGCTTTAAAAGTAACCTATTAAACCCTCTGTTCGTAAAAAAGGGCATATAATCAGAAAACCATGAACGTATTCATTTTGTCTATACAAGTTTTATTGTGCATAGCGGTATTGCTATTTATCGGCGTACTGTTTTTCAGTTTCCTGAAGTTCCTGAAAAAGGCCTATTTCCCAAAATGGAAATTCCCTGATTATATCAGCGTTGGGTATGCTGAATATCTTTATAAGAAATTTATAAAAAAGCCTATAGCCCATATTAAGGAGCGGCTTCAATAATAATCAACCAGGGTTATCAGACGTTCCCGCATCTTTTTGGGTTCGCCGGGGTTGACGGGGTTTTGAGAGAGATATACGGGCCAGTATCTGATTCAAAATCTCTTGAATCTGCTTTAGTATTTTACCCACTGCCTGTTTCCATACTTTAAAATGGAGATTTTGCATTACTTTAAAATCTGTCCGGAAAAACCACATGCGTTTTGGTTTGGCGACATCTGCTGCCAATAATTTTTGGCATTGGAAAAAACTTGTGCTACTGAAATCATTTATCAGCGTTCGTAAAATTTGGCATATTCCGTTATCTTCGCCGTTTTACATCAACATTAACTTATGAAAATACTTTTCTTTTCGGCAAAGCCTTATGATATCGCCACGTTTAACCAGCATAATGCCAATTATGGTTTTGAGCTGGAATATCTGGAAACCCACCTTGGACCGCACATTGTTAATGCAGTAGATGAGGGTACGTTTGCAGTATGTGTATTTGTAAACGACAATTTAACAACAGAAGTAATAGAAGTTCTGGCTGAAAAAGGTGTTAAGGTAATTGCACTGCGCTGTGCAGGGTTTAATAATGTACAATTAGCAGCCGCTAAAAAACACGGGATAACGGTGTGCCGTGTGCCTGCTTATTCACCCGAAGCAGTGGCGGAACATGCGGTGGCTATGCTGTTAACACTTAACCGAAAAACCCATAAAGCCTATAACCGGGTAAGGGAGCAGAATTTTTCATTAAATGGCTTACTGGGTTTTAACCTGCACGGAAAAACGGTCGGCGTAATTGGTACAGGGAGGATCGGCAAGGCTTTCTGTAAAATCATGCTGGGATTCGGGTGCAAGGCATGGGCTTTCGACCCGTATAAAGATTCGGATCTGGTGGCGGCCGGCGTACAATATGGCTCCTTTGATGAAGTATTGAGCCTATCAGATATTATCTCCCTGCACTGTCCGCTTACCCCGGAAAACCGTTATCTTATTAACCAGGATTCCATTAGCCAAATGAAACAAGGCGCAACATTAATCAACACCAGCCGTGGTGCACTGATCGACACTCATGCCGTTATAGTCGCTTTAAAAACAGGCCGGCTGGCCTACCTCGGAATCGATGTATATGAACAGGAAGACCGTTTATTTTTTAAAGATCTGTCCGGCAGTATTATAGAGGATGATGCCATTCAGCGGCTAATGAGTTTCCCGAATGTGCTTGTTACCGGGCACCAGGCCTTTTTTACAGCAGATGCATTATCCCAGATAGCCGAAACAACGCTGAACAGTATCCATCAAATAAATAGCGGAATAACACCTGACAAAGCTGTAATTGTTCAAATATAAAATTAGTTAATTGCTGATCGTTTATAAAAAACGATAAAAATACTAATATTCTTAGTGCCTTATCGTAATATTGCCGATGTAATGATGGAAGACTTCAATCCTGTGATGCAACTGGCTTATGATTATCTGGAAAGCACGAATACGGTGGTTTTCCTGACCGGCAAAGCGGGTACCGGTAAAACAACGTTTTTGCAAAACGTTCGGCAAACCTCTAAAAAGAAGCTGGCGGTGGTAGCCCCAACGGGTGTTGCAGCAATAAATGCGGGTGGGATGACCATCCATTCTTTCTTCCAGCTTTCGTTTGCACCGGTCATCCCTTCGGGAACAGGGCGGCCTGAAATGCATTATAGCGCTGAAAAAAAAGACCTGTTTCCTAATTTGGAACTGCTCATTATCGATGAGATCAGTATGGTGCGGCCAGATGTACTTGACCAAATTGACCTGATCTTGCGTAATGTAAAAGAATCTGTTTATCCTTTTGGCGGTGTTCAGCTTTTATTGATCGGCGATCTTTCCCAACTCAGTCCGATCATTCGTGATGAAGAATGGGGTATATTGAGACCATACTACGCTACCCCCTATTTCTTCAGTAGCCTGGTAATGCAAAAGGCGCCTTATGTACGGATCGAACTGGATCATGTCTTCCGGCAAAAAGAACAGGCCTTTGTTGATATTTTGAACGAGGTGCGTCATCAAACTATCAGCGCATCAAGTCTTGAAACGCTGAATGCCCGGTATGTACCCGACTTTCAGCCTACCGTTGAAGACCCTTATATTACGCTTACTACGCATAACAACATCGCACAACAGATCAACACGCAACGACTGGACACCTTACCGGGGACTGAACAGGAATTTACAGCAACGATCCGGGGGGATTTCCCTAAGGATGCTTATCCTACGGAAACCAATCTGAAACTCAAAGTTGGCGCGCAGGTGATGTTTGTTAAAAATGACAGCTCCGCTGGAAAAGTATTTTATAATGGTAAAATTGGTACAGTTACCCGGATGGAAGCGCAAATTGTTTTTGTGCAATGCGGTGTGGCATCGCCAGAGATCGCTGTGGAGGCATTGGAATGGAGCAATGTTAAATACCAGTCTGATGGCGAAGGAATCAGCGAAACTAATGCCGGTAGTTTTGTGCAGCTGCCTTTAAAACTGGCATGGGCTATCACCATTCATAAAAGCCAGGGATTAACCTTTGATAAAGCGATCATTGATATTTCCGGGTCTTTCGCGCACGGGCAGGCTTATGTAGCGCTCAGCCGCTGCCGCAGTTTAAGCGGGATGGTATTGCGCAACCCTATCGCGGCGCATAACATTATCGGCGACCCTAATGTGGCACGTTTTAATGAGCAGGCCGCGGTCATCCGGCCCGATACTGATAGTTTGCTACGTGCCCGGGAATCGTACAGGCTATTTCTGCTGACCGAACTATTTAACTTTGCACCGCTCCATACCAAACTCAAAGGTTTTGAAATGTTGCTACCAGGCCTTGAAAGCGACATCTTAACTGTTGCTGAAAAGTTTATTAAACAGGTAAAACCCGAACGGAGCCAGCAAGCAGCCGCTTACTTTTTGGAAAAACTCAAAGCAGCCACAGAAACACTGCATCTCCAATTGGCTTCATTGATAGGTAAATCAAAAGATAAGGCTGCAAAGGCCGATCAATTGATTATATGGCTAATGAACCGCATCCGCCTGTTGGAACATTTCGCCGTACATCCATTTGCTACCGATAGCTATTTGATGCTGGCGAAGAGCAAGCTTACGAGACATGACCGTTCTTATTTAAAAGCTTTAAATGCCCTGCCAAATGAAAAATTGTATGAGCAATTGCTAAACTGGCGGGAACAGACTGCGGCAAAAGAGCAGGTAATGTCAAATATGGTGTTATCTGAGAAAACTGCTGCAGCGATTGCGGAAAAGCTCCCTGCGACATTAAAAACTTTAGGTGCCATCAAAGGTATTGGCCCGCATAAAGCCGGACAATACGGTACCGAACTAATCGGGCTGATCCGAGCTTATCAGCAGGAGATCAGTGGTGCTACCACCGAACAGTCCAGTTTATTTTAACGTGAGTTCGATGTAAGCGCCATATTCGCCTCACCCCAACCCCTCTCCAAAAGAGAGGGGCTAAAAATTTAGTCATTTTGCATCGAAGTCCTCTCCTTTGGAGAGGATTTAGGTGAGGCAAAACACAATGCCAAGGGGGGGAATTATATCGAACTAAGTCTATTTTAGGCCGGTACAGCAACTTTAAAACCTTTACCCGATTGCAACAGTTCCTGCGTTATGGCGCGGGTATAGGTTTTAATCTCTTCCTGAAATACTTCAACAGAGGCCCCGGAACGAATTTCTTCCAACCGTTTTTCCCAGGTGCCGGTTAACTCAGCCTGCGCGATACGCTGGTGCTTTACAATTTCGTAAACAGATAACCCGGTTTCCGTAGGCACCAGGTTTTTCTTTTCCCGCAGGATATATTTTCGTGTCAGCAAGGTTTCGATGATGGCTGCACGGGTTGCAGGCGTACCCAAGCCACTTTCTTTCATGGCCTCGCGCAATTCTTCATCTTCAATTTCTTTCCCGGCAGTTTCAAGCGCCTTTAATAAACTGGCTTCATTATACAAGGGTTTGGGCTTGGTTTGCTTTTCAAGTACAGCCTTGTCGGCAATAGGCAGCTCCTCCCCTTGCGTCACTTTGGGCAAGGTGGCATTCTCTTCGTCTTTTTTCTCTTCGTCCTTGTCATTAAAGACGGCGCGCCAGCCGTGGGTTTGAATCACCGTACCGCTTGCCGTAAATTTTGAACCCGATAATACAATTATCTTAGTGATTTCCTTAATACAATCCTGATGGAATGCTTCCAGCATCCGTCCGGCAACCATATCATAGATAGCCTGCTGATCGGGCGTTAACTGGTAAGGTGCCACACCTGTAGTCAGTACGGCATGGTGATCGGTCACCTTTTTGGCATTAACGCTGCGCTTGCTCAGTTTTGCACCGGTTAGCAACATGGCCTGTTTACCAAAATCCGGGTGATCAGTAAGCTTTTGGATCAGGTCAGGTACCCCGGCGAATACGTCATCACCGATATAACGGCTTCCTGTACGCGGATAGGTAACCAGCTTGCCTTCATACAGGTTTTGTAATAAGCCAAGGGTTTGGTCGGCCGTAAAACCTTTGCGTTTATTGGCTTCCTGTTGCAAACTGCTCAGATCATGCAATAAAGGTGGCGGTTCTTTCCGGGGTTTAGCTTCAACGCTTTCGATAAAGCCGGTTGCGGTTACATGGTCTAAAATTGCCTGTGCCTCTTCCTTCGTTTTATAATTTTTTTCGGAGATGGCTTTGAATACCTGTCCGCCCTTATCCGGGTGGATAGCGACCTGGTAATACAATTGCGGCACAAAGTTTTTGTTTTCCAGGTAACGGGCACAGATCATCGCCAGCGTTGGGGTTTGTACCCGGCCCAACGACAAAACGCCCCTGTTACCCGATGCTAAACTCAGCGCCTGTGTAGCGTTCATGCCCACCAGCCAATCCGACTGGGAGCGGCAATGGGCCGAATTAAATAAAGTATCATAATCTGTCCCCGGTTTTAAGTTCCGGAAGCCTTCTTTAATAGCCTCATCAGTTTGTGAAGAGATCCAGAGCCGCTTGAACGGCTTTTTACATTTAAGGTAATAATAAATATAGCGAAAGATCAGCTCGCCCTCGCGCCCGGCATCCGTAGCTACAATGATCTCGGTGGCTTCGTCGAAAAGTTTTTTTATAATATCCAGTTGCTTTTTAACGCCCGGATCATCAACCAGCCCATCCTTCGTTTTTACCTTGCGGATCGCTAATTTGAATTTGGCAGGTAACATTGGCAAATTCTGCACGCTCCAGCCATAATAACCGTATTCCTGCGGTGCGGCCAATTGCAGCAAATGCCCGAACGCCCAGGTAAAAGTGTAGCCCTTGCCTTCCATATAACCATCTTTTTTGACGGTGGCGCCAAATACTTTGGCAATTTCCCGCCCAACGGATGGTTTCTCGGCTATAATAACTTTCATAAACTGCCGGCGAATGTAGTTAAATAGCGGAGGTAGCGCAATGGGTGTGGATAAATGGGTGAGGATGGATTTAATGGGGAGTGATTGGGTGCTTTGATTGTGTTAAAGAGGAATGGATGGTTTGGGGGTGAAAACGGAAAGTCGGAAGCTTTTATTTCCCAATACAAAAGTGCTTAATATTTGATTATCATAAAGTTAAAAGCTTTTAGTAACAAATCAGTAACACTTTTTTCGGCCTGTTTTTAGGGCATTTTCCACCTTTTTAAATGTGGAAAACGTTGGCTATAGTAACAGAAAATGATTTAATTTACCAAAATAACTTTATTCTTCATTATTATATAAGGCGGAAGAAACACTACGAAGTAGCTTCTTCTTTTCTAACAGGTAAAACTATAACTGAAGACCGCCATTGTATTGACCAGGTATCTGGTTACAGCGTTCTTCGAAAAACAGCTGCGTTCAATATGCCGCCTTCGTAATTTAAATATATTGAAAAAAATGTCGATAGGGATAGTATAAGCAAGAAAAAAGAACGCTGAAATGTTAAGGCAGCTATCTTTTAAAAATAGTTGATTTGATCAGTACCTGGTCGAGATATTGAATGGTAAGGAAACTGAATATACCCAAAACAAATACCCACTTATATTCTGCGGCTATATTTAAAAATCCGCTGCCCAACTGTGGCTTTAATAGTAAAAACAGGCTATAGATAAATGCGATAACAACTGAGACAACCGCTATTGATATTAAATACGACCGCAGTTCGCTGTTCTGCCTGGTTCTGGCCTGCACCCGGCGTGTAACTCTGGCCGAAAAGTCGTAAGGCAGCCCTTGATCGGGGTACTTACTGAGCAGGTTAAATAAGAGGTGATAGGCCTTCGCATCAACTTCAGGCAGGTCGTCGCTTTTATGGCCATTTTCTTCCAGCCATTTTTGTAATTCTTCGTCATTCATCTTCTTCATATCGGTTCGTCTTTAAGGTCTGCCTCAATCTTTTCCTTTAATAATTTTCTTGCCCTGAAAAGGTAATTTTTTATCGTCCCTTCGGGCATCCCGGTAATTTCGCCGATCTCCTCACAGGAGAATTCACTGAGGTGATAAAGCGTAATTACCGTGCGGTATTTCTCCGGCAATTGCAAAATTAGCTGGTCAATGTATATTGCCGTATCTTTTTGGGTCAGTATCTGCTCCGGGTTATCGTTGGTAAAATGGTAAGTCTCCATATCCTCAGGGTAATTGCTCAATACTTCCTTTTTATACTTTTTTATATAATTGATGGCGGTAAAATACGCTATCCGGACTATCCAGGTGGAAAGTTTTGACTGAAAGCCAAACCTGAAAAGGCTATTATACACCTTAATAAAAACTTCCTGACAAATATCTTCCACATCATCAGGCTCACATACCAGGCGGTTTACCACAACATAAACCAAGCGTTCATATTGTTTTACCAAAGACTCAAATGCGCCCATATCGCCATTCAAAATTTTGGTAACCACCTGCTTTTCATTAAACATATGCTATTAGTCAGCATTTATTAATGAAAGGTTGCAGAAAATAATTAAAAATAATTGCAACCCAAACCCTGCCGCAGTTGACTAATGGGTAAATTTATTAAAAAAAGTAAAATGAATCAGCACAACGAAGCATTCTTTGCAGTGATTGGCCTTGCCGTCACAATCGCATGGGTTATCATATCATGGTATAACTATCGCCTTAAAAAACGCATCATCGATTCCGGCCCCCTAAATGATGAAGCGCTTGGCTTTGTCAAAAAACTATCCGGTTCAGGTACCGAGGCGCTCAAATGGGGCTGCATCATCTTTTCGGCAGGGCTGGGTTTGGTGGTGATCAATTTTATCAAATATGATTTTGGGTCATCATTACCCTATGGCATCGAGGCCATGTTCATTGCGGCAGGTTTCTTAATCTATTATTTTGCCGTAAGAAAGCAGCAGCAATCATAATTCCTACGTTGGCTTAAGCCGTCATAATTATTCATTTTATAGAAATCAAAAAAGTATTTTTTACTTAAGGGGAAGATTATTGCCCTTTCAAGCCTTTAAAATCATGAAAAAGTTATACACCTATCTTATTTGCCTTGTGCTTACCGCGACAGTTTTCAGTCAGCAGGCATCCGCTCAAAACAAAACAACAGCGGGATCAATAACCGGAAAGCTTATCGATAGTACGACAAAAGAACCGGCTGAATTCGCAACGATCAGTCTTAAAACAGGGAAAGACAGCCTGGTAAAAACTACCATCAGCAAAGCCGACGGCAGTTTTAGATTTGAAAACATACAGTTGGCAGCATACCACCTGGTTATCCTTTCTACAGGTTATACTAAGAAGGTGATTAATGTCAACTTAACCAATACCGCCGAAATAAATTTAGATACTACACCATTAACCCACCAGACCAACAGCCTGAAGGAAGTACAGATAACAGCCGACCGGCCCATCGTTCAGCAAAAGACCGACCGTATCATTTACGATATGCAGGCTGACCCCGAAAGCAAGGTAACTAGTGTTTTGGGGATGATCCACAAGATACCCTTCCTTTCTGTCGACGCGGATGATAACGTGCTGATGAAAGGCAACACCAGCTTTAAGGTGCTGATCAACGGCAAGGAATCTGGCATGTTCACCAATAATCTGAAGGAGATATTAAAAAGTATGCCAGCTTCGAGCATCGTCAGGATTGAAGTGATCACAATTCCGCCAGCAAAATATGATGCCGAAGGATTGGCAGGTATCATCAACATCGTCACCAACCGCAAAATAGCGGGGGGCTATAAGGGCAATGTTAATCTCAACGAAGGGTTCCCGAATGACGGCCCGGGGGCAGGCGGCTCGATAACCGCGCAGAGCCGCAAATTTGGCATCAGTGCGTTTGGCGGCGGAAGTAGCTACACGAACCCGGTGACAAATTACGAAACCAAGCGCAGCACGACCGGGCCGGATGCTTCCTTTTTACAGCAGGCCGGCTACAACAGTGGCAATGGTAAAAACGGTTATTTTGGCACATCGCTAAGTTATGAAATCGACTCGCTGCATTTACTTTCAGGTGATTTTGACATCAGCGGAAATAAGAAAAATGGTTTTACCTATCAAAATTCCATTCTTAACGCGGCTGCCGGCACCTTGTTGCAGGGCTATGATTTGGCTAATAACAACCATTCCAATGGCCGTGGCTTCGATGCTGCATTGAATTACCAATTGGGTTTTAAGTCGGATAAAAACACGCTGCTGACATTTTCCTATCGCTATTCACAGACCATCAGCCACAGCTTTACTAATATCAGTTTCAGCAACCCGTTCGGCTATCCCACGCCCGATTACCAGCAGCCCGACAATGAACATTCGCGTGAGCAAACTGTCCAGGTCGATTATACGCATCTTATCCATAAAGTAACCATGGAAGCTGGTATAAAAGCTATTTTTCGTAACAGAAGGAGCGATTTTGAATACCTGTCACTTGATAGCGCCAGCAACCAATTTGAGAACGATGGAGCGCTGGGTAACACTTTCAATTATGCGCAGGACGTATTCGGGGCCTATAACTCGTACCGGTTCAGCCTTAAAAAGTATAATTTCAGCGCCGGTCTGCGTGCGGAAGAAACTGAGGTAAAAGCCAATTTTATCTCCACCGGCACTTTTGCCAGAAAAACCTATTTTAATTTACTGCCGTCGCTTGCGATCAACGATCCGCTTGCCGGCAACAGCAGCCTGAACTTCGGCTATACGCAGCGTATCCTGCGGCCGAGTATTGGCCGCCTTAATCCCTTTGTTGATCGCTCCAACCCTGATTTTATCATCACCGGTAACCCCAATTTACGGCCCGTCGTTATGAACGATCTGCAACTGGGCTACAGCACCACGCTGGGTAAAAACATATCGCTTTTTGCAGCTGCTGACTATACCTTTTTTAACGACCTGGAGCTGCCGGTCATTTTATTCGACCCGGCTACGCGGATCACGACGACCACCTATGAAAACAACGGCAAAGGCGGCGGTGTTGGTGTTAATATCAACCTGAATTATTCGCCGGCTAAGTTTTACAGCCTCAGTATTAACGGTAATGCCCTGCAGTTTTTTGTCAACGGCACAGGTAATATAGCTGCCGACCGTATGCACCTCCTGGCGGGCCACGTTTCCCTATCCAACAGCTTTAAATTCGACGGCGGCTGGAGCGGCAACCTGAATGCAGATTACCAAAGCCATATGCCGCATTCCATACAAGGCGTTTCGAATGCTTATTATAGCACTTCGGTGAGTGTAAATAAAGAACTGGTCAAAGACAAACTCGATGTTTCGGGTGCAGTGAATAACCCTTTCACCAAATTCCGCAACAACGTGGTCAACACCGCCTCGCCGGATTTTTTGCAGGTCGATGAAAATCAAAAATATTTCAGGTATGCTACCTTCAGCCTGAATTATAAATTCGGAAGGTTAAAGAATGATATCAAAAAGAGCCGTAAAGACATTAAAAATGATGATTTGAACAAGGGAGCCTTTTGAGTGTCAAAAACCATGACTTTCAGACAAGACATAACCAGATAAAATGTAGCTGGCTACAATATAGCCAGCTACATTTGGGTCAATGATGGGTCTGATTTCGAACCAGTTTATAGCTGATTTACAGAAAATTGCCCGGATTTGAAGACGTTGATGGTATATATTTCGAACCAATTAAAAGCTGTTTTACGGAAAATTACCAATTTTTGAAGAGCAATAATGGCGCATATCTCCAATTAATTGTACAGTCTCCACCAAAAATATTCTCCACCAAATCATCAAAGTAACGACCCCGATAATTTCGGCATGGTAGCACAGCCCAGTTAAATATCCACAGCCAAAATCCCTAAAAGATATCTCGATTATATTTTAAAAAAAAAATCAAACAATGCTTTACTCCCCTCCCTTCTTTTGTTTTAGCTGAATTTTATAAAAGCCGTGATCAAGCAATTGGGTTAACTGCTGGTAAGTATTAATTTGTTTTGCATCCACGGTTTGGTCGATGGCCAATGCCGCATTATTCAGGGTGATGGGTATCTCCAGGCGCCCAACATTCATCAGGTTGGTGGGCGCAATAGAATGGTTCATATCCATTACTGATTTAATGCTCGTCGCCGCTGCGGCAGAATTGGCGCCGCCGGCGGCCATTTGCGATTGGATCTGGCTCTGCATCTTCTGCGCCTGCGCAAGCATTTGCTGCAGATTCGCCTGGTACGAGCTGGCGTTGGCTTTAATATCCATCGCTTTTCTCATCGTGCTCATCGGGTTCACGAAGTAGCCATCCAGGCCATTGATGCCCAGGTTTTCGGGCGGCATTGTGCCGCAGGGTATTCTCCAAAGTCCGTCGCTGAAAGGTTCTGGCTGAAATGTGCCCAGCGAAAGGGTATCCGCTCCGCCTTTATTGCAAAAATGAAGCGTGAGTAACGGGGCGGGCATGGTATAGGTACGCGTACCAAAATAGGTGGGTGAACATTGCGGGTAAGTGGTAGTGTTCTCAAGCAGGTTAGCAGTGAACACACCGTTCTCTCTCTTGCTCAGTACAATACGGACGCAATCGATGGTATCCAGCTCCAGCACCATTGTCGCCGTGCCCTGCAGGTGCGCCGTTTGGGTCACTTTATCCTTCAGGTTGGCTTTTACATTCAGGTCCAGGCTCAGCGTATAAGTTGTGAACGGGGTCAAAAGCGCGAGAACTCCGCCTCCATCGCCCCCTAATATCTGGTCCTGGGCGGAAAGCGAAAGCATTAACGGTATATCGGCAAGATAACTCAGGTCATGGTTCTTTGTCAGCTGGTCGGTCAGCTTTGTTATTAACTTATCAATGAGCGTCCGGCAGTCTGCAAACCGGGCATTTTCGTTTCCGTTGGAATAATCGTCCGTACCCAACTCCTCTAATAAAATTCTACCTGCAACCATAAGCTCCTTAACAGCCGGGATAACAGAATTATAATTATTCTGCTTTTTAACGTCGTTAAGGAGTTGGTATGCTTTATCAACCATCCGGTTTGCCAGGAACACTTTTGCCGACTCCAGCTTATAGGCATCCAAAAATTCGCAGGGGCCATTATTTTCAGGGTGTAGTTTTGACCTTTTGAACAGGCTGCTTATCATCCTGGCCAAATCATCGGTCGGGGTAGTCTCTTCGCCAGTTCTTCCCAGTAAGGTCAAACTCCGCAAAAGCTGATTGGTCTTTTGCAAAAGCCCCAGCTCGGGCTGCAAAAAAATGGTATCATAGCCCTTAACCTGCTTATCAAATTCCTTCTGCGCAGGACGATTGCAGCCCCAGCAATTAAAATAATCAGCCTGCGGTGGCGGCGTGTAGTCGTAATGCTCGTGTTTGTTATGCCTGTGCGCTTCATAAAAATCAACGATGGAATTATAATTATCGGCCTGGCTGATGCAATAGTTGGCCATAGCGTTGTACTGTTTGTAAGTAGGGTTATCGGACGTTCCGCCCGGCGGGGGGCCGTCGGGAATTTTCAACCCAAAATAAAATGCTTTTGCCGAGTCGATGGCGCCCTGTGAAAATTGGTAAAGGTGAAATTCATTGAAACCTTCGGTACCGGTAAACTCCTGCTTAACCTGCGACTCCAATTGATCCACTTCGCCGACGCCCTTATCTATTTGTTGGTTTAACTGCTGCCCGGCCTGCGACTGAATAGTGAGGCTTCCGTTTTTATTAATAGTGACATTACCACCAACTGCCCCGCCGGTTATGTAGTTGCTATCGGCTTTAAAAACAGTTTTTGTTACCCAATGCCCTATAAACCACATCAGGGTATCTCTCTTTTTCGGCTGGGAAAATGCACTTAAGCCAAGCAGCATAAGCAGGCTTATAACCATGGTTCTTTTAAGTTTCATAACAGGCAGGTTTTGATTTTACATCGGTTAAAACACCAATCGATGACTAAAATTACAACAGAAACTTGTTATGGAAAGACATCAATAACCAAAATAGCCAATTTATCCCATGGCGCCCCTCACTTCACCTCAAAGCTAAATGTAGTACTGCCTGCCTCACCGTTTGCCGTGATACCCTGTAGTACGCCAATATATTGGCCTGCCTCGTCAGAAGTGTAAAAAGAAACCTGGTTTTTTCCATTTGCATCTGTACTAATGTAAGGCGACCAGTATAACACATTCCGCGCATCGGGCATCCTGCTTGCGGCCTGTTGCCCGGCATCATATACAGGCGAATAAAACTGACGCGCTTTTTGCAATCCTTCGTAATCGACGATCAACGCGTGGGGGTCGATCCCGGCCCCGCCCAGGTCGCCGTTATAACTTGTAAAGCTGAATATGCCATTTTCATAAGACGGTCCAAGCTTGTAGCGGTACGGCACCACGTCGAGCCTGCGCAGCTTGAGCGGATCGACCGCGAATACCTTATTCATATTAAAAAATGGCACGCCGTCTATTAACACCAGGGGGTCCTGGTCGGGTAAAAAACCCGTCTCGTTCAGCACTTTGATATGGAACTGATCATGCAGATGGGTTACGTTGACTTCTCTCACATATTCGCGCATCACTTCTTCGGTTGTAATAAAACGGGTATAATTATCTAACAGGTAAGTTTTAGAAGGAGCTCCGTAAAAAGCGCTGCTGTCGGCATTCGGATCGCTGAATTGCCATAGTCGGGTATTATGATAAACATTTTGCACCTGCATACCGATGCTGTGATCTGCAAACATGGTTTGCATGGACGGTGTAACGGCTAAAGGCGGTAATACTATTTGGGCAAACTGATCTGAAAACGGACTTAATATATCGATGTGATAAGTGGTATCAACCACGGTGTTTGTTTCGGCAACCAGCTCTGCCGGGCCGTAAAAATCATGCATATTAAACATTAAACGCCCCAGGTCGTCACTTTTCGATGCGGCTAACCGCACACTTTTACCTCTGACGCCCAGATAAGCTACCACGTCTGCCCTGGCTTTATTGGTTAACTGATCGGTTATTCTGGCTGTGATAATGGGTCCGTTAAACTCCGGCGAAAAGCTAAATGAAGGTGTTTTCTTTTCAAAAATATCATGCCACGGAAAAGTCCTCCAGCCTTGCGTCAGCATTAAATTATCGGCAGCCTCATTCGCTGTGGCATCCAGGTTATTAAAATAATAATCCGGTTCTTCGATCAGTCCCTTCAGATCTGAACTTAGCCATAAATAGCTTAATATATGCGCCTGATCATTTAGCTGCAGGGAATCGAGCCGGTAAACCGAGAGAGACAGGTTAGCAATCACCGGCTTACTGTTCTGATCTTTTGCAGTTATAGCTATATCCACTTTTTTTCGCTGGTCAAATTCCTGCGCATTGGGTGCAGACGTTAGATCCAGTTTTTTTGCCGGCCGTTTAAAATACAATCTTTCACAAACGGGCCGCCCTTCACTATTAAAAATAGTGATCTGGGATATGCCATCGCCGAGTTTATTTTTATCAATGATAAAACGGGCGGTTCCGGCAAGGGCTGATGTTTCAACCACTTTTGCCACGTTCCTGGTTTGGGCGAACAGGCAGATATTTTCCTGCGGCAAATTAGAAGTAACTGTAACAGATAACCGGCCGGAGCCGTCATCATTTAAACTCATTACATAACCATTGCTGTAAACCCGCGGCAGTTCCCTTGTTATAGTTTTGTTTCCGGTACGCGCAACAATGTGATAGGTAAACGCTTGTTCAGGTTTAAAAGTAAACCGTCCCATTCCCATTTTTAACGGCTCAAAATTCGCTACAGTGTCATTCTTTTGGTCAAGTACGGCCCCTTTAAAGCTTATCCCCTTACCCCATTGGTTTGTACACTTAAAAGCCACAACACTCATCATCCCGTTAACCAGTTTGCCTCCTTCCGGGAAGAATTGGATATCGCAATTACCTGCGACAGGAATGCTGCCTTTCTCCGGGCTTTTTAAAGGATTGATTAGTGCAAACTTCTTTGTGAAATAAAGTTCAGGGCTAAAGTTCTTCATCCAGCTGGTGTAAGCCCGCAAGATAAAATTGCCTGTGCTTAATGTCAGCGGTATATAGAACGAACCGCCGCCTATACCCTCTTTCATGGATATTTTGGTTTGCAGAACTGCATTCTGGTTTTTATCGAGCACCTCAACATATACCACTTTACTGATATTGAGTGGCTTAAGAAAGATGCCGTCAACATTGTAAATTTTAAACCATATAAACTCGCCTGCGGTATAGGCATTCTTATCTGTATGGACAAACAATTTTTCCTGAAGCGCATTTTGATTATACTGATCAAAGTTATTTTTCAATTGCTGCACCCAGGCAGGTTGCTGTATTTGCCCGAAGGCATTGGCTGCGATCAATATTGTAAATACAAGAAAAACTACACTGATTTTTTTCATAGTCTTATTCATTATTTCCAAAACGCCGGTTGTTTATTTGTGCCCCTCAATGTGCAATCAACGCAATAAGGGCGGGCCGATTTTAAGCCTTTTGGCACCAAAATAGTATCGATAGGTATTTCAAATCCTGTATAAATAAATTCCTGTACCAGCCTTTCATCATAGCTGCCAAGAGGCGGAATGTAATCATAATATTCATTGAAGATTTGACAGCCATTATAATATGACAGATCGGGGGCCCAGCTGGCCGGCAAATTCTGATTATCTACAAATATACGTGCCTGCGTAATCGCAGATACAGTAACATAGCCGATAACAGGCTCTGTTGAATTTGACAAGGAATGAATATTACCTTTTAATTCAGAGGGTTCAGCGTCAAAAATACTTCCTAACTGTTCAGTGTTCTTTTTTAGAAGTGTAAAATAATTATAGGCATCGCTTGTTAATCCATATTGCTTAACCAAAATACTATACCTGACGCGCAGTTTTTCGGATTTTGGCGGTATCAATGCAACCTGTTGGTTTTTAATAATATCGCTTGATAAATTTACAGATGACCCTAAAGCAATGGCGCTTGAATAGCTTGTCGCCCAGCAATTATAAATCTGCTGATCGGGTGTTCTTAACGCTGTTGTATCGTGGTTTACTACGATGTACCTGGAATTATATTCCGAACGTACAATATACGTTTCGGTGTAATCCCACCTGTAATAATGGGTATTGTTAGCCGGATCATGTGTATTTACATTAATCTGCAGGCCATTATACTGCACAACATAATTAACGCTGTCGATCGGCGGTGAATTTTTCACCGGTACAAAGTCTGAAGCATATTGCCTGCCGTCGCTGGTAACAATTTTTAAACGATAATTTTGAGCCGATGATAAATTTAGCGGAGCCAATGTATAATTGCCGTTGTTTTTTGATATCAAAGGATAGCTGCCCGTCTGTGACCCTTCGATAGTTACCATAGCATTTAGCTCGGGTTTTGATCTGGCGGTATCGTTAACACTTAACATACGGCTCAGGTTAATGACGGTAGTATCGCCCAAAGCGATATTACCGCTAACTACCAGATAATTGGTAGCTTTGGCAAGTACCTGACTATTGATCTGTTTCTTACAGCCCGTCAGTGTTTGAATAAGTATAAGGAATAGTACACAGAATCTCATCATCATCGCCTTATTTTATAGATACGTTCATAGCCATTTTTAAAACCTGATATTATAATTGATATAGGGTATTGGCTTCGCAAAAATGGAAAGCTGATACTCATTGATCGTTCCGCCCTGTTCCTGAAAAAAGGTTGAATATGCGTTCTGCCTCCCGGTAAGATTGTAAACGCCAATCGACCAGGAGTTATGAAACCGCTGATATACCTTATGATTACCATCAATATTAACCGAAAAGTCGGACCTGAAATAATCGGGTATCCGATACGCGTTCCTGTCTGAATAAAACACCCGTTCCGCACCATAAGCGTAATATTTACCAATTGGCAAGGTGATCGGCCGGCCCGTGCTATAGGTAACATTCAACGAAACACTGTAACGATGGGTAAAGCGATAATTACCCGTAAAATTAAAGCTGTGCGGTTTATCATAGTTCGCCGGATAATATGCGCCATTATTGATAAGTTCTCCTGCTGTTGGGTCTTCCTGGCGTAAAAACGTCCGCGAATAAGTATAATTAACCCAACCATTTAACTTACCTGTGTTTTTCCTTAATGAAAACTCTATGCCATACGCCTTACCACCGGTATTTAAAACATCCTGCTCTATATGCTGATTTAATAAAAGGGTGGCGCTGCTTTTATAATCAAGATAATTATTTATCCATTTATAATATACCTCTACCGACATTTCAATTGTATTTGATTTTGCATTTTTATAGAGTCCGAGGGCAGCCTGGCTTCCGAATTGCGGTTTAATATTGGGGTCGCTCAGTTTATAAACGTCGATTGGAGATATGGCTGTAGTATTTGATAATAAGTGAATATATTGAGCCAGTGTATTATAGCCTGCTTTTACAGACAAATCATCATTCAGGTTATAACGTGCAGATATCCTTATTTCAGGTTTTGAATAGGTATTGATCACTTTATTTTTACCGTAAGTGGTACTATCGGTCACATTAGCGGCAATGCGCGTCACTCCAGGTAAATAATGATCAACCGTTTGCGGTCCCAGATAAGTATAAAAGGAATATCTTAAACCCGCGCTGAGGGATAAATCAGAGGTAATATCGTATTTATCACCAAAATAAACCGCGCTTTCCAGCGCATGTTCGCCGGGTACCTTATCAGGCACCAACAGGGAAGCCGCGCTGTAAGGTTCATCATCGCCCGGATTTATGTTGTAATAAATAGAGCTCATTCCGAAATCAATGGTATTCTTAGCATTCAAATAATAGGTAAAATCAGCTTTCGCATAAGTTTGGTTAATGCCAAAATTTAACTTGTAACCCCTTACAGGTGTCTGGTTGCTTGATATATCATACCCATAATTATCATCCCCAGCAGTAAAAACAGCAAAAAGCTTGTTATTGAAGTTATGTTTCCATTTAATATTTGCGTCCTTGTTATGAAAATTATACGTCGTATCGCTGTTCAGCCTGAAATTATCGTCGCTGGCATAAGTAGTGATATAGATACTATTATTCTTGTCGATCTGGTGGCTGATGTCCAGATTAAGGTCATAAAACGAAGCGTGGCTATGCTTATAAGCCTCGGGTAATAAATTCAGCAACCAGTCTGAATAGCTCGTTCTGGCGCCAAATATAAATGATGTTTTGTCCTTCACTATCGGGCCTTCAATATTGAATCTGCTGGTTAATAAGCCAATACCTGCCGAGCCCGTAAAATTCTTTTTATTGCCTTCGCGGTCGGTAACTTCCAGAACTGATGATATACGGCCGCCAAATTTTTCGGGAATACTGCTTTTATACAATTCGACATCCTGCACAATATCCGGGTTAAAAGCAGAAAAGAAACCAAAAAAGTGGGCCGGGTTATAGATGGTGGCGTCGTTCAGCAGGATCAGGTTCTGGTCGGCCGCCCCGCCGCGAACGTTAAACCCGGTGGTAGCTTCACCAACTGCCTGTACCCCGGGCAGGGTTAAAACTATTCTTAATACATCCGCCTCCCCAAAAACAACCGGCACTTGTTTTATATTCTTTATATCCAGGCGGGTGGCACTTAATGTCGTGCTTCTCACATTTGCTACTTTGCGTTCCGAAACCTGCACTTCTTTGAGTACCGTAACCTGTTCTTGTATATCGATATTTAATTCACCGTCAGCATACAGCATAATCTGGCGGCGTGTATCCTTCATGCCAATGGCTTTAATATCCAACATTTGTTTTCCGCGCGGAAGAGAAACTGTATAGTAACCAAACCTGTCAGTAATCACCCCAAGGTGCGTATTTACAACATAAATGCTTGCGCCGGGTACCGGCCCTCCGGTTTTAATATCTTTTACATAACCCGACATGGTTGAATTGCCGGGCTTTATCCGGTTTGTTTTAATACCTACCTCATAAAGTTTACTCTCTAAAGTAGATTTACTTACCTGCGGGTTTCTATCCGGTACATATTCAGTCAGTAATGCCGCATTGCGTGCCGGCAGCTTATTTGTGGCGCTATCCTGGCTATTAAAATACCCATGAGCTATCGCTGTTTCTATTTCTTTTTGTTTCATCAGGTAAACCCGCATTTTTGACGGTACAATTGCAAAATGATAAACAGTATTCCGCAAAGCCTTATCAAGTATAAAATCTATACTTTTATCAGTCACCTGAATGGTAACTTTTAAACTATCAAACAGCACACGGTCATAATAAAAATGATAACCGCTTTTTACTTCCAGCTCGTTTACAAACTGATCAATATTGGCGTCTTTAAAATCTGCACTGATCATTTTACCAACCGTACTTTGTGCAAACAGAAGTTTGGCAGTAATTAAAAAAAAGATAAGGAGTAAGGTTTTCTTCATATCAATTAGTTAAGCGGTCATAATATCCGGCTATTTCGACCAAACTCAATTCACGGAGCTCATTAAATCGTAATTTGCTGTCCTTAATAAATTGTTTGATTTCTTTTTTTTTATCACTAAAAACCTCCAGCACCGAACCAAGTCCGCTTACGCTGTAATATTTACTGCCTTTTTTTATATAATAACGCTGATAATTGTCAACCGGGGAAAAATACCGGCTGATACCGGCCGCGCCCTTCGTTGTCGTGAGTTTTTTCTCCAATTTGTTTACCACCTGCGATTTGCCGCCGTAAAGCTCCTCATAAAAGCCGCCCTGTACCCCCTCTTCGTTGTCAGGTACCCGTACAAAATGGCGCCGGCGAAGATCAAAGTTATTTACTTTGTCTTTTACCAAACGATAGGGCAAACCATTGCTGCCCAATAATACAATGACCTGATCGGTATATAAGTCATAAAGCATGGGCACACCTTCAAAAGTCTCTCCGTCGTAATCAACCGAACCTGTTGACCAGCCATCATTGTCATCTAAATAAGCATTACCTTCTATGCCTGGATCATACTGATTTTGGACAAATCCGTTATACAACCGCGATTCCTCACCAATTCCCTGGTCAAATTGTTTAACGATGTTAAAAACAGATTGCTGATAATTAATGCTATCGGAATTGGACTGGCCCAATACCGATTTGAAGGCTATGGAGAGGATAAAACAACAAATTGTGAATGGTTTACGCATCCTTTTGAAACTATTCTGCAATTTAACGATTTATTGCCAGCGGCACAAAAACATCGGCATATATTTTTTTAAAAAAATACACCATTTTTAATTTCTTAAAACACGTTAATTCTTATTAAGAAACCAAAAGGTTAATATTTTCGACTATCTGATAGCTAATTACTTTCCGATACAAAACTTACTGAAAATATTCTCCAGCAGATCGTCAGTAGTAACGGCCCCGGTAATTTCGCCAAGGTAGTGCAGGGCCTGTTTAATATCCATCGCCAAAAAGTCGGAAGTAATGGTATCCATACCTTTTAGCACCCTTTTTAAAGCCTCTTCGGTCTTTTGAAGGGCTTCCAGGTGGCGGATATTGGTTACCAGGGTTTCGTCCCCGGTAAGTTTATCTTTTATAGCCGAATTGTAAATCTGTTCTTTAAGCTCCGTAATATGGAGCTTCTCTTTAGCCGAAATCTCAAAGACTTCAATCCCGGATATCTTATATCTTTCTTCCGGACTTTCGGACTCCCGATAGCTATCGGGACGGACTTTCGGACTCAAAAGATCAACTTTATTGGCAACCACCAGCATCGTAATCCCCGGCTTCTGCAGACTTTCGATATCCTGTTTGAGTTCTTCCTCGGTTATTTCATTTGCATCAAACAGGTAAACAAGCAGGGCGGACTGGCTGATCTTTTCCATAGTACGCTGTACCCCTATCTGCTCAATGGCGTCTGTAGCTTCTCTTATTCCGGCGGTATCTATCAGCCTGAAATTGATGCCGTTTATATTCAATACCTCTTCAATGGTATCACGCGTGGTGCCGGGTAAATGGCTCACAATGGCACGTTCCTCGTTCAACAATGCGTTAAGCAGGGTTGATTTGCCAGCATTCGGCCTGCCTGCAATAACGGTATTTACCCCTTGTTTTATGGCATTGCCCAGTTCGAACGAACGGATAAGGTTGCCTATCACACCGTTGATCTCCCGGATCAGTTTTTTTAGCTGGTCGCGGTTGGCAAATTCTACATCTTCTTCGGCAAAATCAAGCTCCAGCTCTATCAATGATGCAAACTGCACTAACTGATCGCGCAGCGATTGCAGTTGGCTGCTAAACCCTCCCCTAAGCTGCTGCAGGGCCACCTGTTGCGAGGCTTTTGAATTGGAGGCGATAAGATCGGCCACCGCTTCGGCCTGCGATAAGTCAAGTTGTCCGTTTAAAAATGCCCTTAATGTAAACTCCCCGGCTTTTGCAGAACGGGCGCCTTTTTTTATGAGCAGTTTTATGATGGATTCGATAATATAGGCAGAACCATGACAGGATATTTCTACCACATTTTCTTTTGTGTACGAACGAGGGGCTATAAAAAGAGAAACCAATACCTCGTCTAAAACAAGACCGTCATCAATAATATTGCCTAAATGAATGGTATGAGATGCCTGCCTGCACAGATCCTTGCCCTTAAAAACGCTGTCGGCTATAGTAATAGCCTCCGGTCCCGAAAGGCGGATAATACCTATGGCTCCGGTTCCGTTTGGCGTGGCGAGGGCAACTATTGTTTCGTTATTGATCATTGGTCATTAGTCATTGGGTCATTGGGTCATTAAGTCATTGTTATGGTTAATGATCGGCAGACAAGAGGCAAAAATCGTTATTAAAGTGCAATCTTCCTATTCATCTTTATCGTAATCAATTTTTCTAATAATATATCCACGAC
>JBIOHE010000006.1:0-33731 GCA_044448725.1 Sphingobacteriales bacterium
ATTATATCTAATCCTAATATTAAACCATTTGATGTAAAATCTTATGAGTTTGGCGCTGACCTTAAATTTTTAAACAACAGGTTAGGCTTAAACGCTACTTATTTTACAACTGAAAATGGTCCGACTATATTCCAAAATCAGGTTGCAGCTTCCACTACCTACTCTTCCCAGATACTAAATGGGTTAACTACCAAAAAAGATGGTATCGAATTAGAATTGGTTGGGTCTCCTCTTAGGAGTAAAGACGGGCTTAATTGGGATGTCAATGTCAATTATTCAACTTACAGGGAAACAATACAATCTGTAACCAGCAGTCAAAATTTTATACCTCAAAATAACTACAAATATCTTGTTGGAATGAGGCCTGATGCTATTTATGGGACAAAGTTTGTAAGAGATGGCAGTGGAAATATCATCAATAGCGGTGGGGTTCCTTTACAAGCGCCAAGTACTCAGGGCAACGGCAATTATGGTCTGTTAGGTTATGCCGACCCGGATTTTTCTTTCGGGATAACAAATCATTTCAGCTACAAAAACTTTACTTTAAGTTTCCAGTTTGACGGTCGTATCGGTGGTAAAGTATATGATTATACTTACTACCATGCTATGAACGGCGGTACTGCGATAGAATCAGCTTCCGGCGCTTATGGCGCGGCCCGTTTAGCGGAGTGGAACAGTACTGCTGAGGGAACAAAATCAGCTACACCTGCATACGTTGGCCCTGGCGTAACTCTTGTAAGCGGAACGCCAACTTATGGTCCGGGTGGTGTTATCACTAATTTAAGCCAGTTAACATTTGCACCGAATACAACTGCCGTTACAACTCAGGGTTATATATCAAGCGGCCTGGGCGGTAACTTTGATGAGTATTATATGATCAGCCGTAGCTATGCTAAATTACGCGAAGCTACTATAGGTTATAATTTGCCTTCAAAGTTATTACAGGGTACTTTTATTAAAAAAGCATCTTTCTCTATTGTAGGCAGAAACCTGCTGTACTTTGCTGCACGTAAAGATATTGACCTTGACCAGTATGCATCAGGTTATGACGCTTCTTCAAGGTCATTGGTTGGCGGTAGTGGTGGCTCGGATTTAGCCAGCCCGACAGCACGCCGTTACGGTCTAAATATCCATTTAACATTCTAAATTGTTTAAAAAAAAATTTATGAAAATAAAATCATTCATCCCATTTGCCTTATTGTTAACAATAGGCATGGTATCAATAACCGGATGTCAGAAAGGTAACCTGATTGATAATCCCAATGCGGCATCCTCAACAGGTGTTGTTCCGGCAACATTAATACTAAACCACCTGACTGCAAAACTGATCAGGAACGATGAGCAGCCTTTTTCTACAGGTTCAAAATCAGCCCAGGATGTTTTGTCAACATACGTATATTACTTTGGTAATAACAATTATAACTTTGGTAATACTGAGGATAGTTACGATATTTTAAAGTACGCCATTGCCTTGCAGGCACAGGCAGGAGGTACTACAAACAAGTACTATGCTTTAAGTCAATTTTTTAAAGCTTACGCCGGTATCTGGTTATCCGAGAGGGTTGGCGATATACCTTTTTCACAGGCTGGTAATGTATCTGTTTTAACACCAAAATATGATACGCAGCATGATGTTTATAAAAGCGCTTTGGCAATGCTTAGTACCGCTAATAGTACTTTAGCCCCTTTTGCCACAGCTACCCCAAATGTTAAACTTGACGCCGGTGATATATATGGACTTACATATCTGCAATGGCAAAAAGTGATCAACACTTACACTTTACGTGTACTGATCAGTTTAAGCAAAAGGGCTACCGATAACGCCGACTTAAATATACCCTCAACATTTGCGACAATTGTAAACAATCCGGCTACCTATCCAATTATGACAAGTAATGCCGATAACCTGGTTTATAAATACAATCAGGCGTTTAACCCTTATGCAACGCTTAACCTGGGTTTACAGCCTTATAATTCTTATGACGGCATTGGCTTGCCATATTTGAATGCGACAGCCCCGAATGCCGATCCGCGTCTTTTGGTTGTAGCTTCTCCTGCAATAAGTCAGGTAAGTGGTGGTACGCCGGCCGGTAGTTTTGCCGCTTTTGTTGGCATTGATGACAACCAGTCGGTAAGTGCGTTACAGGCTATTTCGTTCAATAATTATTCACATTCCAATTATAACCGGTATTTTTCATTGCCTGCAGCTTATTCAGGTGCAAATGCGGAACCATTTGTATTTATTGGTTACTCTGAAATGTGCTTTAATATAGCAGAAGCCATCAACCTGGGTTGGGTAAGCGGTCAAAATTCAACAACCTGGTACAAT
The DNA here is from genome assembly GCA_044448725.1 of Sphingobacteriales bacterium. Taxonomy (GTDB): domain Bacteria; phylum Bacteroidota; class Bacteroidia; order Sphingobacteriales; family Sphingobacteriaceae; genus Mucilaginibacter. The sequence continues at coordinate 2,330 of JBIOHE010000006.1, forward strand.
AATGGCATCAATGCTTCTTTAGCACTATACGGTATAACTAACGGTCAAACATTAACCATTGCTGATTATACCGGAGCTACCTTAGGTACAGCAACTGTAAATATCCCTGCTTTTATGGCCAATGTTGCTTATGCAGGCGATAATGCAGCCGGTTTGGCTCAAATATTCACCCAACGTTATGTTTCAATGCACCTGAATTCAGGTTTTGAATCATTTTTTAACTGGAGGCGGTCTGTTAGTTCTGCATATCCTAACGGCATCCCGGCGTTTAGCCAGGGTGGTGCAGGTATTGGCACTGCTAATAATTTAATACCGCGCCGCTGGTTATATCCTGCAACCGAAGCTAACTATAATTCAGCTAATTACAATTCGGCCATCACTTCGCAATTCGGCGGAACTGATGACCCAACTAAAGATACCTGGCTTACAAAATAGGATAAATAAATTTTTAATTTGAGCAGGGGACTTTAGCCGGGGGCCCCTGCTTTTTTAGTTTAATGTTTTTTAAAAATTTGATCATGAAAAAATATTTGTTGTTTTTTATCGCCGTTTGTTTTTTGTCGGCGGCCAATGCCCAGGTTACCGATAGCGTTAAACGGCATGTGGTATTAAAGGGTGCAGCCAATTTCCGCGATCTTGGCGGCTATGAAACTGCCGATGGCCACCATGTTAAATGGGGCCGGGTATTCCGCAGCGCGGATATTAGTAAATTAACGGATCAGGACCTTGTTTTGTTAAAAGACAGGGGAATTACTTATGATGTTGATTTGCGCGGACATCAGGAATCCGAGCAGGCCCCTGACCGCCTTAATGCAGGGACCGACTACATTTTGTGCCCCGCAGGCAGCGATAATATGGACTGGTTAAAAACTATTTCAAAACTGAAAGGCAACCAGGGCGATTCGGTTATACGGGCTTTTTACAGCAATACCCAATATTTTGCCGACCGTTATAAACCTTTTTTTGGTAAATTGCTGTCCTTGCCGGCCGGGCAAAGTTTAGTATTCCACTGCTCTGCCGGTAAAGACCGTACAGGTATCGCAGCTGCTTTGTTATTATATGCCCTTGGGGTTAATTATGACACTATTGTTGCGGATTACGAGGCGTCGAATTATTACCGCCGGGCCGAAAATGCAAAACTTACAAACCAGATGTCAAAATACGGGCATGTTGATGAGGACGTTGCAAATGCTATGGCAAGCGCGAAAAAAGCGTATTTAGACGCCGCTTTTGATGCTATAAAAACCCAATACGGCTCTGTTGATAATTTTTTAAAAACACAGGTCGGTTTGGATGATCAGAGAATTTCTTTATTGAAGAAGAAATTTTTAGAATAAAGTGCGTTAAAAAACAGCCATAAAACATGGGCGGCAGCAAAATTTTATATAACAATATCGGTTCCGGCTATAATGCTACCCGGCAGGCTGATCCTTTTATAACCGAAAAACTCTGTCAGTTTTTAACACCTCAAACTGACGGGGTTTTTCTTGATATTGGCTGCGGGACCGGGAACTATACCATAGCTTTGGCAAATAAAGGGCTTAACTTTTACGGACTTGAGCCATCGGAAAAAATGCTGGATGTTGCCAGGGCAAAAAATGATAAAATAAACTGGCTTTTAGCAAAAGCAGAGCAAATACCCCTGAATGATAATTTGTTTGACGGCGCAATTGCTACCCTTACAATCCATCATTGGACGGATATAAAAAAAGCTTTCAGCGAAATTCACCGTGTATTAAAGGACGGCTCCGGATTTGTATTTTTTACTGCCACCCCTGATCAGATGAAAGGCTATTGGCTTAATCATTATTTCCCAAAAATGCTTGAGGCTTCTGTTTTGCAAATGCCGTCTTTTGAAACTATTGCCAACGCCGCTGTTGAAGCGGGGTTTGTAATTACGGGTACTGAAAAATATTTTATTCAGGATGGTTTAATGGACCATTTTTTATATGCAGGTAAAAACAGGCCCGAACTTTATTTTGAAGAAAGTATCCGCAAAGGCATTTCTTCATTTTCTGCCTTAGCTTATGCTGAAGAAGTACTGGAAGGGCTTTCAGAACTTGGGGGCGATATAAAGTCCGGCAGGTTTAAGGAAATTAAAGAAAAATACGATAACGATATGGGTGATTATCTTTTTATCACTGCAAAGAAAAACTAAATTCCTGTTAAAATGCTGCCGGAAGAGAAAGTTATCATCAGGGATGCAGGCCCTGATGATTTAGGGGAAATAACGTTGTTAATGGCCGACCTCGGGTATCCAACAACTGTTGCCGAAGTACAAACCCGGTTCAACAGTATTTTTGTACACCCGGATTACCGGACTATCGTGGCTGTTATTGGGGATGAAATTGTGGGTGTGGCCGGGCTATGTAAGGGGTTATATTATGAAAAAAATGGGTTGTACCTGCGTATCCTTGTATTTGTAGTAAAACAAAGCCGCCAGGGACTTGGAATAGGGAAAATATTAATCAAAGCTTGCGAGGATTGGGCCCTTGAACAAGGTTTGGGTACTATTTTAATAAACAGCGGTAACCGTGATGAACGGCGGGCCGCACATGCATTTTATCAAAAAATGGGATATGACGTTAAATCATCCGGGTTCGTCAAAGAATTATGACAGGTTTTTCTTTAAAGCATTGTTGTTTTTTAACACAGAGGCCGCTAAGAAGGCACGAAGGCCACAGAATCTCCGTGGTAAAAGTTTAATATTTAGTTATATAGAAGGTTGATTGAGTTTTTACCTAATCAACCATTCACCCAATCAACCAATTCACTCAACCAATTCAATCATCCTTACCTATCAGCTTTGCCGGATATTTCTTTTTCCCTTTGGCAGCATACCATAAAATGTGGTTGAGCAAATCGTCCTTTCCACCGTCAACATGATCAAACTCCGGCAACAGGGAGGCTTTGGCATAATATAGCTCCTGGCCTTTAAGTGCGGCAAGTTTAGGGTTTATTTGATTGAGCGCTATGCGGTTGGGTACTGCCTGGTAAGTAAAAACAGCGGGCCTGTCGCTAAAGCAATCAAACATGGGCAAAGCAGTGGCGTCAATAATATTCATCGGCGGAATGCCTAATATTTGTTCAATCGACCGTACCACACAGGTTTGGTTATAATTGGTGGATACTGTTTTTTGCAAACGGCTATATGGGCTTACTACAAAACCGGTTGTGCGGTAGGCTGATACATGGTCCCAACCAGCCTGTGAATCATCTTCGGTAACAAAAATTACTGTGTTTTTCCAGAAACGGCTTTTGGAAACGGCTTCAATTATCCGCCCCAGCGCCAGATCATTATCAGCTACCATAGCCCCGGGTTTGGGGTATCCGGGCCGGGTGCCTTCGGTGTGATCAAGCGATAACGCCATCACCATTAATTCCGGCAGTTGATCGCCTGGTTTATCTTCATACTCCTTCAACTCTTTGATATATGCATCCGCCCTTATCTGGTCAGTTATCTTTAATTCGTCTGATCCCGGATAGTTTTGCGATAGCATGGGCCTCACCCGCGAGATAGTACTCGTATTATAAAACTTAAAAGGCAGCCCTGCTTTATAATTATCATAAATAGTTGTCCAGTTTAAATTTTCATCGAAATGCGGCGCTGAGGCCTCACCATAAATCCGTACTGTTTTCCCATGGTCGGCGGCATTATTCCATATAAAACCATTTGCGTCATATACCAATGCGTCTTCCTGTACATGCGGGTAGCTGCGGAACCAGGCGCGCACATTCTTTTCCACATAGTCGGTCACCATGGCGGCGTCTGTCCACTGATGCCCTTCGGCAGAGCATTTCCCGGATGCGGAGTAATTATCAAGTAATAAAAAATCCTTTGCCAGCTGGTGCTGGTTTGGCGTTATACTATCGCCGTATATGCACAACGACGGCATGCCCTTACCCTGAGGCAGATCTCCCAGAACCTGGTCGTAGCTGCGGTTTTCTTTGATTATATACAGTACATGTTTAAATACTGATGGCTCACCTATACGGTCGGGGATAGGTTTGGGTGCGATATTTTTACGCGGCGCCAGTTGTGCAATTTCTTCCCTGAAAGTCAGGTTCAGGTTTTTTACACGTTCGGTATATTGTTTTAAAAGTTGTTTGCCGGGAAGGGGGATAGCTGATATGGTCGCTTTTTCGTGATGAGAGTTATAGGCTGTAATATCAGCGGGTACTTCCTTCGTTTTAAATTCTTCCGTGCTTACCCTTGATCCTTCGCCTTCAAGGTTGGTTACAAAAAGCGTATTGCCGTCGAGTAAAAGGCCGCCGGGGTATGCTTCAGTTGGTATAAAACCATTGATCACAGTTTTTCCGGTTCCGCGGGCAGACGAGTTTGAACTAAGTTTTATTACCGCAACAGCATTATCAAGGCCGTTGGCAACATACAGGGTTGTGCCGTCATCACTTATTGCCAGTGCATTGGGTGAATCGCCGATAAACCCTTTTTTATCTGCGACAAGCTGTACAGGTATATTTTCAACAACCTGTAGCGCCGGCACATCTATTACCGATACATTATCGCTATTGGCATTTGCCACGTACAAAAAGCGGTTATCCTTACTGGCAATAATAGCATTCGGATGCAGGCCCACAGGTATTCCCTTTATCAGATTTCCGTTTTCCAGGTCAAATGACTGTACGGTTCCTTCCCCAGCAGCGCCTGTTTTAGGATCAATATAGGTAGCGCCGTAAGGCACACCGGCTGTTTCCCTGGTGGTTGTGTCGGCTCCCGGTGCAGAACCGCCCCAGTTGCTTACAAAAAGTTGTTTCCCAATCAGCGCAAGTCCATAAGGGGCAACTCCCGTTGGTTTTGTCCAGATAGTTTCTTTTGTTTTAAGGTTGATCTTAACAATTTGGTTGTTCCCGTTTAAAACCACATATAAGTAATCGGTATAATTTTCTGTATTGATAATAACCTCGTTTGGCAAGGCCATTGGCGATGGTGCAAGCGGCGCAAAACTGAAGGTATTCAGTATCGTAATTTTTTTCCCGTCCCACTTTGCCTGCATCACATACGAACGCTTTTTGTCAGCGGCGCTCCAGAAGATTTGTTTCTCAATTCCGGTGTTCCATATTTTTAAACCGGAATAGGTGCTCATCAGCCCCCGGTATTGCTTATCGTCGTTATAGCTCCATTTTGCTATAACTTTACTTTGCGTTGTATCTATTAAAGTAATCCCATAACGGTCTTCAATAGCTAAAATAGTGGTTTGCGGTATCAGTTTAACGTCGAGACTGTGGTTTTCAAAAGCCGGGTCGCCGAAACTGATTACTTTTCCCGCCGGGTCAATTATGCGGTTATAGGGCATCACAACAGGCAACACCCTGTTGTTTAAAGTGCTGTCATCGTAGGTGCTGTGCATATTAACCTGTTCCTGATCGCCGCGCCCGTTGTTTTTTGTGAAGGAATGGCAGGCCGTGAGGAAGGTTATCGTTAAGATACACAAATTGGCTGATAATATTTTTATTTTCATGGTAGTGTAAAATAAGGCATTGTTGTTTCGGTAAAAATAACTTATTGTTAAATAAAGTATTGTCAATTTTTTTAACGCAGAGGCCACTAAGGAGCCACTGGGAACACAGAGAAATAACACAGAATCTTTGTGTTAAAATTTAATGAACAGTTTTTATATAGTAGATATTTTGCCCTAAATATAATGCTTCTGGGTTAATGAAATAACGTTTATCAGTTTATCTCCTGCATCTTCAACGGCGCTGTCGTTCTGTATTTTTTTACAATTTTCCAGGTCGGCGCTTATTTCAGATGTACGGGCTATCCGTTTTTTTATTTCGCCTGCATCCTCTCTTCCCCGGTTTACAAGGCGCTGATTAATAGCCTCCTCGCTTGCTGTTATCAAAACAACTTCCATTTCAGGGTATATTTGTCTTGCAACAGGGAGGTACGCTCTCGAACCGTTAACAACCACATTAAAGCCGTTTTCAATCCAGGTGTCTATTTCCCGCCCTATTCCATAAAAGTTTCCGTGACTCTCCCAATGCAAAGCAAATAAATTGGATTTTATCCGTTGCTGAAATTCTTCTTTGCTCAGGCTGACATGATTTTCGCTACCGGCAAAAGGCGGCCTGGTAATATACCTGTGGGCGAAAATTACACCTTCAGCTCCGTCTAATTGTTTCCGGGCATAGTTGATCAGGGTGTCTTTTCCGGCCCCTGATGCGCCAATTATATAAAATAGCTTGCTCATTATGATTAAATTATTTTGATTCTGTTAAGGATAGGATCAGATCATCCGAACCATTTTCAATGGAGTTTTTTATGATCTGATAAGTTTGGTCTGCCGCCAGCTTCAATGCGGGCATCAGTTCCATCTGTTTATAAAGCCGGTTCAAAATGAACAGGGAAAGAAAAGCATCACCCGACCCGCCATAGTTTTTTGGCAACACCTTGTTAAAATGACTGAATTGGGTTGTCCCCCGAAACTCAAACCCAATATTATCTTCATCCGGTTTAATGCTGGTGACAACCAATTCCGGTTGGGGGAAAAGCTTTCTAAATTCTTCAATATAAAAACGGGCTGCTTTGTTATCATCAGGTGCATAGCCTGTCAGTATTTTTATTTCTGTAAGGTTTGGGAAAACCATATCCGACAGCCGGATAATTTGCGGCCATTGTGTAATAACTTCATCGGGCACATAAGCCCTGCCATGGTCGCCGCAAACAGGGTCGGTAATAATTGTCCTGATGTGCTTTCGGTAAGTGCCGGCCATTTCCGCAATAATATCAGCCTGTTCGGCTTTACCCAGGTAGCCGATATACAAAATCAGGTCAAGGTCGCGGTTTACAGCCAGCTCAAATGTGCTTTGAAGAAGTTCCCGGAAAGGGGTATCGAATTTTTTTACCAGCGACATGCTTGTCAGCCCGTTAAGGATAAGGCTTGGTACCGGCAATATTTTTTCTCCCAATACTGTAGTAAAGGTTTTTAAACTTGCCGTTCCATGAACCGCGAAACTGCTGATTGCTAAAGTATAAGGAGTCTTCATTATTTAAAAGGTTAACTGATCGCCATTGTGGTGCTGATCCCGAAATGGTCGCTTGGGTACAAACCTGTTGCTTCATCAGGGATATTCAATACCACGCCGGAATTTATAAATTCAGGATATGTGCCGTTTCCGGGTGCCTGCAAAGCAAAAATGTGGTCAACACCTATCAGTTTGTTATCAGCGTATGCTCCGGCGAGGCTGTACCGGGGTTCGGCGCCTTTTCCGGCTTTATAGGTATCAATCGCCCCTGTTAAGTTTATAAACGTCTCAATTTCAGGTGACGACGAGGTCGCATTAAAATCCCCGCAAATAACATGGTAGCGAAAGTCTTTATCTGCGGAAACCAAACCGGCAAGTGCTTCTGCCTGTATTTTCCGAAGCCCGATGGGGTATTGTAAATGTGTAAGATGGGTGTTGGTTACCAGTATATTTTCTCCTGCAGGTAAACAGATCACCGCCTGCTGCACCTTTCGGTCATTATCTTCGGGCACAGCCGGAAGATCAAATTGATTAACAAATGCGATAGGATAAGCTGATAAAATACCCAAACCCGAAAAGCTCTCTACCCATTTGCCTTCAAGCAGCCGTTTTTTTAAGCGGCCGGGCAAAAAGCAATGTTTCATTTTTAACTGCCCGGCCAAAAATTTCAACGTGTCTGCATTTCCTTCATCACTGTAAAAGCACTCCTGGCAGGCAATAATATCGGGCTTTAAATCCTTTAATTGTCCTGCAAGCAGGCGCATGCGTAAGGTGTAATTGCCATCACATTTCCACGTATTTATAGTGACTATTTTAAGGTGATCTGATTGCAGCATATCAATGAGCAAAATTGTATAACCGGCATTCGGTAATGATTAGCCATCCGTTAGCTTTATATTAAAACCGGCACGATGATGGTCGCCGATGCTAAAAAACGTTAACAGAAAAGCCCGGAAACCTGTATTTTATTAGTGAATGATTAGCGTTTTGTTAGTTTTTTGTGGAATTGAACTTAATTTAACATCAAATGCCCTTTTATTATTAGGAATTAATATTAGCCTAAAGATTAGTTCAACTCTGTTTTTTAACATCGTACAGTTAAATTACTGATGAAAAAGTACAGGCTTGTTATAATCGACGATCATTACGATATACTCGAAATATTGAAGTACAACCTTGTGCACGAAGGTTATGAGGTGAAAATGTTTTTTAACGCCGTTGATGCGCTCAAGTATATTAATACCGATAATACCGACTTACTGATAACCGACTGGATGCTGCCCGAAATGGACGGACTGGAGCTTTGCCGGAATTTAAAAATGAGCCCTTCAACCCGCGACATTCCTATCGTTATGTTAACAGGTAAAAATGACGAGATTGATGCAGTTACCGCGCTTGAAGTTGGCGCCGAAGATTATTTAACAAAACCCATCCGTATTAAGGAGTTGCTCAGCAGGGTAAAAAAAATACTTCGCCGCAAAAATAATGAGGACATAAATATTACAAAGAAAGACGTAAGGGAAACCGTTGAATGGGGTGTGTTAAAAATGAACCTCATAAGCTATAAGGTATATTTGAATAATGAGCTGCTTGAGCTGACGATAGGGGAGTTTAAGTTGCTTGAACTGCTGGTAAAACAGCCTGGCAAGGTTTTTTCCCGCAACCAGATCATCGAAAAGATCAATGGTTCACAATACTTTGCCACCGAACGGTCTATTGATGTGCAGGTAGCCGGGTTACGTAAGAAACTTGGCATATATAAAGATGCAGTTGAAACGGTACGCTCTGTAGGGTACAGGTTCAACGAACGTTTGATAGGGTCCCTCGTCTAACAAAACCCTAACAAAACAATGTTTTTTCCCTAATTAATTCCAAATAATTGCCCGCTACTTTTGGACAAAATAAATTGATTGATGGATAACCAGGATTATATACTATGTGAATGTGAGTTGGCACCGCTTGAGAATTTTGTGGCTTCGCTTGAAGAAAAATTTGAAGTGAAAATACCCAAAGCGCCGGCAATCTGCATGACCATGATACAGGCGGAAGATTCCGTGGAATTCCAGGAATTTTATTTGGGCGAAGCCCTTACCACTGAATGCGAAGTGACGGTGAACGGACAGCGCGGCTACGGCATTTGCCTCGGCGACGAGCCCTTGCGCAGTTACTGCATCGCTTTTATTGATGCCCTTACCCAATTGCCGGGAGCAGATTTGCAAGGCGTTAACGCTTTTTTAAACGAACAGGCCCGATTGATAAACGAGGCCGCGCAACTGGAATACAACCAGATTTTGCGCACCAAAGTGGATTTTAAATTGATGGAACAGGAATAATATGCAAACCGAACTGAATTACGATATTGTATTTAATGCCCAGGAGCATTTTCGCTTGCTGCTTGACAGTATGTCCCGTCCCGGCAAGATCAATACTTTCCCATTGACAGCTATTTTACCGCCGGAAGGATTTAACCAGGGGGCGGCGCTTACAGGTTTTGCTTTGCTTAACTCCGATGTAACGTTTTACATTGCAGGGGATAACAGCCGCGATATTGCCGATTATATTTTAGTAAATACCGGGTCGCGAAAAGCGGAAATGTCTGTTGCAGATTATATTTTTTTACCCGAAGAACATAGTGCCAGCGGATTGGAAGATGCCCGCGTTGGCACCCCTATTTATCCCGAAGAGAGCGCCACTTTAATTGCACAGGCCGGTCTCATAAGCGAACAGCCTTTTGAAGGCGCTTTGGCTTTAACCCTGAAAGGGCCGGGTGTAAATGGCGAAGCGGAAGTGTTTGTCAGCGGGGTCAGCGATGGATTGCTTGATTTTGTAAAAGAACAAAATGCTGAATATCCACTGGGTACCGACCTTATAATTACCGGCAGGGATAACCATATTTTATGTATTCCGCGAAGCAATAAGTTTACTTATACTAAACAAGGGCAAAATAAAATTTAATTAAAAAGCATGGGATACATAGCAGTAAAAGGCGGCACGGAAGCTATACATAATGCGAGTGAACTGGCGGAGTTTTATAGAATAAAAGACAATATAACCCCGATAGATATTAAACAGATACGCGCACAGATGCGCCTGGCTATTGACAAGGTAATGGGCGAAGGCGGTATTTATGCCCCTGAATACGCCGCTATAGCCCTGAAACAAGCCGAAGGTGATGTTTTTGAAGCAGCATTTATTTTAAGGGCTTTCCGTACTACGCTTCAGCGTAATTTTTATTCGGAGGTGATCAATACCCGGGAGATGTTTGTGAAGCGGAAAATATCATCCTCTTTCCGCGAAATACCCGGCGGGCAGATATTGGGACCCACCCGCGATTATACGCAGCGCACCCTTGATACCGCAAAAGCAACCGAGACCAGCCAGGATATAAAGACATTTTTAGACGGGTTCGACGCCCAAATAGATCCTGATAAACTGGAAGGTATCAGCAGTTTTGGGAAAGTGATAGACCTGCTGAAAAACGAAGGCCTGCTAAAACCTGTCGATCAGTCTGAAGACCGCGGCCTGATTGATATTACCCGCGAAGCTATAAAATTTCCTGCCCCCCGTTCGGCAAGGCTGCAAATGATGGCAAGGGCCGAAACAGGCGGGTTAATGGCCTTAGGGTACAGCAGCCTGCGAGGTTTTGGCAGCGTGCATCCAACAGTTGGCGAATTAAGGTACGGAACTATCCCGGTAAGGGTAAAAGATGCTACCGGAAAATCGAGATATATAGGCAAAGTTGAGGTGACCGAATGTGAAATGGTCACGGGCAGCAAGCCCGGCAAAAAAAATACGCCGCCTTATTTTACCATAGGTTACGGCTTATGTTTTGGTCACAACGAAACCAAGGTGATTTGTATGAGCACCCTTGACAGCGCCATGCGCCGCCCCGAGTTAGGCGCACCGGCAAACGACCAGGAATTTGTTTTGTACCATACAGAAGGGGTTGAAGCCATGGGCTTTACCAATCACCTCAAATTGCCGCATTATGTAACATTCCAGTCGGCATTGAGCAATACCCGCTTATCCGTTGAGCGGAATAAAAAAGCAAAGCTGGAAGCAGAATCATGGGCTCAATTGCAATCAGTTTAAACACAAACGTATTATGGTCGAAAATATAAAGTATTCCAACAAATATAATTTTGCCTTTATTGATGAATCCACCAAAAAGGAGATCCGCCGCAAGTTATTGAAAGCAGTGGCAATCCCCGGTCACCAGGTGCCGTATTCATCGCCCGAAATGCCGATATCACGCGGCTGGGGAACGGGAGGTTTGCATATTACACTTGCTATTATAGGCAGGAAAGATGTTTTTAAGATTATTGACCAGGGCAGCGACGCCAGTGTAAATGCCTGCAACCTGCGGGAGTTTGTACATTTTATGACAGGCTGCGAAACTACTTTTGATACCGCAGAAGCTACCCTGATACAAACCCGCCACCGTATTACCGAGGAGGAACTTAAAGAAAATCAGATTTTTGTTTTCCAGGTGCCCTTGCCCGAGCCTTTGCGCATGGTAGAGCGTTATGAAAATAAGACACTGCAAATGCATGCCGAGGCAGATTACTCAAAAATGTGGGTATCCCTCTACGAATCTTATGTGCGTTACGGCGCCATAATGCAGGGCGCAGGGTATCCGGTAATGGTAAACGGGCGCTATATTATGTCGCCATCGCCAATACCGCGATGGGACACGCCTAACCTGCACCAGGCAAAAACATTGTATTTGTTTGGCGCGGGCCGCGAAAAACGGCTTTACGCTGTGCCACCCTATACTGATGTTGAGCCGCTTGAATTTGACGACGTAAACTTTGAGATAGAAGATTTCACCGGCTCCGCCTGTTATAAAACCGGCTTTAAGAAAGCTTTCCTGGATGAATTATATGACGATGACGGTTCACGCAAATACGTAATCAGCGACAGCAACTTTTTGGATAAAATAAGCGAAAAGCAGGAAACCCATCAATACACAAATAAATACATCGATCAACTGGAAGAATATGACCTGGAACGAGGATAACTGGTTGTTGCGTGTGCGCAACCTTACTAAAATATACGGTGAGCCGAACGAAAATACCCTTTCGCTGACCGGGCCCCAATTTAACTCCAACATTTGCCCGGAGACGGATAGTATTGTGGCCTGTGCAGGTATTGATTTTGACCTTTACCCCGGCGAGGTTTTGGGGATTGTAGGCGAAAGCGGATCGGGCAAGAGCACTGTTGTGAAAATGCTGTATTTCGACCTTGAAAAAAGCGGCGGTGCAGCATGGCTGACACCTTACCAAAACGGTGGTATCAACATACTCGAAGAATCAAACCAGCGGAAGCGCTATATCCGTAATAACCTGATGGGCATGGTGTATCAAAACCCGCGCGACGGGCTTAATTTCGGTTTTTCGTCGGGGGGCAACATTGCCGAAAAACTCATCATGTCGGGCAACATGCACGTTGGCCGGATACGCGAAAGATCATCAGAGCTGCTGAACAAAACAGAGGTACCCATTCAGCGTATGGATGACCGCCCCGGAACATTTAGCGGCGGCATGCAGCAAAGGGTACAAATATCAAAAGCTATTGCCAATAACCCGCCGCTGTTATTTTTAGATGAGGTGACCACCGGCCTGGATGTTTCTGTGCAGGCAAAAGTGCTCGATCTGATACGCGAACTGCAGACCGACCTGGGCATTGCGATGATTGTTGTTTCGCATGATCTTTCGGTTATACGGATGCTGACCAACCGCACCCTGGTAATGAAAAACGGAAGGGTTGTTGAAAACGGCCTCACCGATCAGATTTTGCAGGACCCGCAGCATGAATATTCACAATTATTAGTTAGCTCACTGTTATAATTTTTTAAGCCATATAAAGCCAGTACAAAAGTCATGAATATATTAGAAGTAAATGATTTGAGTAAGATATTCAATCTGTATATCCTTAACGATAAAAAGATAGAAGCGCTTAAACAGATCAATTTCACCATGGAAGAGGGCGAAATTATAGGGCTCACCGGAAAATCGGGTTCGGGCAAATCAAGTTTAATGAAGTGCATTTACCGTACCTACCTGGCTTCATCCGGAGAAATAAATTATTTGTCGCGTGCCGGGAAGGTCGATTTGGTTAAAGCACACGATCACCAGGTTATTGAACTGAGAAGAACAGAAATCACCTATTGTTCACAGTTTTTAAGTGTGATCCCCCGCGTATCGGCAGTTGATGTGGTTTGTGAAAATTTGTTCAGGGTTGAAAAAGATAAGCAGCTGGCCCGCAATAAGGCAAAAGAAATGCTGGAAAGCCTTGGTTTGCCGGTCGAGTTATGGGACGCGTTCCCGGTTACTTTCAGCGGGGGCGAGCAGCAGCGCATTAACGTGGCCCGTGCAATTATTGCCAAGCCGCGCTTTTTGCTGATTGACGAGCCAACAGCATCGCTGGATACAAAAACCAAGGATGTGGTTATCGACCTGATATTGAACCTGAAAAAAAACGGGACCTCGGTGCTTTGTATATCCCACGACGAATATACGCTGGAAAGACTGGTTGACAGGCGTCTTGATCTGCATTTAGGGCAAATTGCAGCAGTGGAAATGGAATCAAACTAAAACAATAATAATACAATAAATGAATTCATTCATCATTAATAATGCAACCGTTGTAACCCCTGATGAAGTTTTATGCAATACTTCTGTTTTGGTTGAACATGGCGTTATTACGCATATAGCAGGGCATATAGATGAAAAACATGCCGCAAAAGTAATTGACGCCGGCGGCGATATTGTTATGCCGGGTATAATAGATATCCATACCGATTCGATGGATGCCGAAATAGTGCCGCGGACCGGGGCCGACATACCTATTGCGGTTGCCTTCAGGGAGTTGGAAAGAAAAATGAGCGGTTGCGGTTTTACCACCGTTTATCATTCCATGCATTTGGGATATGACATGGCCGAACTGAATTCGCGAAGTAAATATAGTCGTAATGAGGTTTTCGAGACAGTTTATAAAGCATCAAAAGGCAGTACGTTACTAAACAATAAAATACATCTCCGGTTTGAACTGTCGGGTGTAAGCGCCTACGAAAATTGTTTCGAGCTGATGGATAAGGGTTATATAGCGATGTTGTCAGTAATGGACCATACGCCGGGGCAGGGGCAGATCTCAAAAAAATACTTTGTTGACGCTATCATAAAATCAGGTAAAACCGAAGCGGAAGCTATGGAGGCGCTTGAGCAAAAAATAAACCTGCCAATTATAGCAGGCGAAAAACTGGAAAAGCTGATCAGTCATGCTCAGAAATTACATATCCCGGTGGCTTCGCATGATGACGACACGGTTGAAAAAGTGGATTATGCACACAGTTTAGGCGTTAATATCTGTGAATTCCCCATAACAATGGAAACCGCAGTGCATGCCGGAGAATTGGGGATGCATGTGGTAGGAGGGGCCTCCAACATTTTAAGGGGCGGCTCGCTTTCGGGAAATCTGAATATGAAAGAGGCCGTTTTAGCCGGTGCAGTAGATACTTTATGTTCCGATTATTACCCGCCTGCTATACTTCACTCGGTATTTAAGCTTTATGAAGAAGGTTTGCCTTTGCACCAGGCCGTAAACCTTGCAACCCTTAACCCTGCTAAGGCGGCCGGTATCAGCCATCATACAGGAAGTATTAAGGAAGGAATGGATGCGGACCTTATAGTGGTAAAACTCCTTGACGGCATTCCGATGGTTACCCATACCATTGTTAACGGCCATCTGGTAGTACAGGCAAGTAATCAGATTAAATACAACAAGGATTATAAACTGAACGATAATTTATCACTAACCAATGAGCTATAAGTTAACTATGGATAGGGTGGCAAGTATCAGCGATATGTCTTTTGAAGACTATAACAAAAGACAATTGTATGAAATATCACCCGAACGAAACAGAGAAAGGGCGCTGAATGCAAAACCTGCTGGCAGTTTTATTTATGACGGTAATAAATGGTTGCCGCAGGAGTATGAAGGTTTTGGAGTGCTATCCATGCTTAACGAAAATGAAGAAAACCGGTTTTTAGCCGAACGCCTGATTGAAATACAAACTGAGCTTAAATACAATCTCTCTCCAACTTACGGGTTTTACATGCTGCCGCCGGAAAGCTTTCACCAAACGGTAGCCAATACCTTATCTGCCGGGCGGTTTAAAGAACATATTGCTGATGCAGGCCTCGAAGAAGTTTACCCCGAAATTGTCGGGAATGCTTTTGACCAGATTCCGGTTATGGAAGATGAAGAACCGATAAGAATGAAAATGGCAGGTTTAAGCATTTTCGGAACGGCAATAGGCATTTTGGGCGTATTTGAAGATGAAGAAGATTATGACCGGATCGTAAAGTTCAGATCGTGCTTTTATAGCGATGAACAATTAGCCCAACTGGATGTAAAGATGACGCGCCCCTTCATCGGCCATATTACACTAACTTATATCGAACAAAACCTCAATAAAAATCAAAAGGAACATCTGATTGATGTAATCAGCGAGATCAATGAAAACCTGGCCGGAGAGGATAACTATTTTTTTATCGCCGGGGCCGGCTTAAGAAGGTACCATCATTTGGCGGAATTTATTAAACAGGATAATTACCCTGCCCATTTATTATAAACCTTAGATATTTTCCAGATGAAATATTTTGAAAACTTTCCGCCGGTTGGCGAAAAAAAAGAGGAACAGCAGTTGGGAGAGGAACCCTGTATACATCCAACCTGCACAATAAAGGATAGTACTGTAGGGCCCTGGACAGCGTTGGGGGCAAACACCTGGCTTGTTGAATCTTCGTTTGGCGATTATAGTTATACGGCAGGCAATGTTCAGATCATTTACTCGGAGGTTGGCAAATATTGCTCAATCGCCAATAGTGTACGCATCAACCCGGGCAACCATCCGCAATGGCGCGTAACCCAGCACCACATGACTTACCGCAGGGTACACTATGGTTTGGGTGAGGAAGATGATACTGAATTTTTTCAATGGAGAAGAGATCATAAATGCACTATCGGTCATGATGTTTGGATTGGTCACGGTGCGGTGATTATGCCTGGTGTAAATATAGGCACCGGCGCTATTATCGGCTCGGGGGCCGTGGTGACGAAAGACGTAGGGCCTTATGAAATTGCTGTAGGCGTTGCCGCAAAAGTGATCAAAAAGCGCTTTGATGATCCAACAATCGAAAAACTGTTAGCCAGCGAATGGTGGAACTGGGACAGGGAGACGCTTGAAAATAACTTTGACGATCTGTTGAGTTTGGATACCTTTTTAAATAAGCACTGTTAATATATCATCATGAAAGCAATTATCACTGCCATTTGCCTGATCGTCATAATTGTATTCACCGGGTGCAAAAACAAGGCGCAGCTAAATGAAAAAGGCGTACCGCAAACATTGTTGGTGGCTGTTTTCGGCAGTGAAGACCCAAGGCTTGTACGGGCCGTGTACGAGCCGGTTGGCAAATACCTTGGAAAAAAACTGAATATGCCTGTGGAAATGATTTACACTTCCGATTATGCGGCTGTTATTGAAGCGCTAAAGGCAAAAAAAGTTCATATAGCTTATTTAAGCCCGTTTTCGTATGTGCTGGCAAAAAAAAATGTCGATATAAGCCCCATTATAGTTTTGGGCGGCAACGGGAAACCCTCCATGTATTACAGTAATATTATCACCCGCAGGCAAAGCGGCATCAATAGCATGGCGGATGTAAAGGCAAGGGCTAAAAGTTTGACTATGTGTTTTGTTGACCCCGAATCTGCATCAGGGCATCTTGTTCCAAGGGCATATCTTACTTCGATTGGCCTTAATCCCGATACAGCTTTTAAAGAAACCATTTTTGCCGGCGGGCACCTGGCGTCAGTTTATACTGTAAAATCAGGCAAGGTGGATATTGGCTGTACCTCAAAACTTGTTTTGGATATAATGCTCTCAAGGGGGATGATAAAAAAGGATGATATTAAAATACTCTGGACCTCGGACGCAATAGTATCCGACCCGTTGGTGGTCAGCAATGACCTGAATAAAAATCTCGTAAAAAAAATACAAAACGCATACCTCAATATGGACAAAGACGCTCCGCAGGTACTGCATAATTATCTGAAAATATTGACTATGGATAAGAAGAATTTGTCGTTTATGGTGGCTCAGGATTCTTTTTATAATGGAGTCAGAAAAATTGCAGGTGGTATAAAAGGTTTAAAAATCAATAACTGAAAAGACAAAAGATTAAGATGAGAAGATTTATTGCTGCATTTTTTGTGCTTTTGGCACTTACAACATTAAACGGCTGCAAAGACAAAGCCGCATTGGATGCCAACGGAATGCCGGGTAAACTGCTCATCGGCTCGTATGGGGGCGATAACCCGGCGCAGGTAAAAGCTGCTTTGGAGCCATTCCGGAAATATCTTCAGAAAAAGCTGGGCATGGAAGTTCAATTTTTTTTTACCACCGATTATACCGCTGTAATAGAAGCGTTGCGATCTAAAAAAATCCATATAGCGCATTTAACGCCGTTTGCTTATGTGCTGGCCACACAGCAGGCCGGTCTTGCGCCTATAGCTACGCTTGGCATAAATGGTAAACCAACACTTTATCACAGCATTATTTTTACCAATACCCACACAGGCCTTAAAACAATGGCTGATGTTAAGGCAAGGGCTAAAAGCCTGACCCTCTGCTTTGCCGACCCGGCTTCTACTTCGGGGCATCTTATTCCGCGGTCATATCTGAGTTCTGTCGGCCTGAACCCCGATAGCGCTTTTAAGGAGACTATGTTTGCCGGAAGTCATGCCGCATCAATTTTGAGTGTTCAGTCAGGGAAAGTGGATGTGGGGTGTTCTACCAGTGAGCTCGCATTAAATAAACTCATAAAAGAGGGTGTTGTAAAAAAGGAGGAGATAGTAATCTTATGGACCTCGCCGCCAATAGTGAATGATGCTATAACTGTCCGTACAGATTTGAATAAGGATTTTACAAAAAAGATTCAGGATGCTTATTTGAGCGCAGCAAAAGATGATTTCCCGGCGTTCAGCAAATATGTAAAACTTTACTGGCCCCACCCCGAATCGATGTCGTACGTGCCTGCTCAGGATTCCATGTATAACCAGCTCCGGAAAATTGCGGGAAGCATAAAAGACCTTAAACTAAATAAATAATCAGTTTAAAAAAGCAATGAGATGAAAACACTGATCATGACCGCGATTTTATTTTCAATGTGCCTGATATTTCCTTCCTGCCGTAACAAAGCAGCGCTTGACGCCAACGGAATGCCGGGCAAGCTTGTTATAGCTGTTTATACAGGTGGCGATAATCCCTTAGGCATTAAGGCAATGGCCGGAAAAATAAAAACATATTTCGGAAAAAAACTTGGCATGGAGGTTGAGTTTTTTTTTGCTACGGACTACACCTCGGTAATTGAAGCCATTCGTTCTAAAAAAGTCCACGTGGCATATATGAGCCCTTTCTCGTATATATTAGGGTCGCAAACACATGATATTACGCCTATTGCTACCATTGGCGAGGGCGGCAAGCCCCACATGTACCACAGCATTATTTTTACCAATAATAATACTCATCTAAATTCAATGGACGATGTAAAAGTCAGGGCAAAAAGCCTTACGCTTTGCTTTGCTGATCCGGCTTCAACTTCCGGCCACCTTATTCCAAGAGCCTACCTTGTAACATTGGGGTTAAACCCTGATAGCGCGTTTAAACAAACCATATTTGCAGGCAGCCATCCGGCAAGCATTCTTTCTGTTGCATCCGGAAAGATTGATGTAGGCTGTTCAACCAAAGAATACGGGTTAGACCTGCTGTTAAAGCATGGGCTTATAAAGCCGGGGCAATTAAAAGTTCTGTGGCAATCGGACCCTATTGTTTCGTCACCCATAGTGGTAAGGAATGATTTGAATAAGGATTTGGCAAAAAAAATACAGGGCCTGTACATTAATATGGCCAAAGAAGCCCCTGCCGTTTTTGCCTCTTATATAAAGTTATATTATAGTCGTCCGCAGGACTTGTCGTACATGACCGTGCAGGATTCCAGTTATAATGGTTTAAGAAAAATAGCAAAAGGAATGAAAGATCTGAATGTGGCTAATTAATCCCTATTGATATGATCGAAGTAAAAGGTTTAACAAAAACATTACCCAATGGCCGCAAGTTGCTTGACGGTATTAGTTTTAAAGTGAAGAAGGGTGAGTTTGTAGGGATACTCGGGCCAAGCGGCGCCGGGAAAACACTTACACTACGCTGCCTTAACGGATTGCTGAAACCCGATTCCGGTTCGGTGATTGTACAGGACAAGCATGGGGAAAAACATGATATCTGCAGGATCAATAAAAAAGAATTGCGGCATGTGCGGGAGCGTATCGGCGTTATTTTTCAGGGATACCACCTCGTAAAGCGCTTATCAGTTTTGGAAAATGTAATGATAGGCCGCCTCGGACAGATCAATACTTTAAGAAGCCTGTTGTATGGCTTTACCGATGCTGAGGCCGGGGAAGCGATGCTGGCCCTCGAAAAGGTGAAAATAGCCCATCTGGCGCAAAGCCGTACCGGCAATTTAAGCGGGGGCGAAATGCAGCGGGTAGCCATTGCAAGGGCAATTTTTCAATCCCCGACTTTATTGTTGGCAGACGAGCCAATTTCCAATCTCGACCCCAGCAATGCCAAGGTGATTATGAAGCTGATCCGGCCGCTATCCGAAAATATACCTGTGGTAGGCGTTTTTCATCAGCCCGAAATGACTGCCAAATATTGTACAAGGGTTATTGCTATAAAAGAAGGGAAAGTAATATATGACGGCGACCCTAAACTATCAAACAAAAGACTGGAGGAAATTTACGGCGAAGAATTAGGGCAGCTGGAACAATATGAATACACTGCCCATATACAGGTAATTAACGACGAAATAAGGCTGTTATGAACCGCAGTGATTTTAGTTTTAAAAGGTACCGCAAATGGATCATCCCGCTTTTACTACTGACAGCGGTAACTGAAGGGGCCGCTATTGTTTGCGGCGCTACTATGGAAAAACTGGAAACGGGACTTATAAAGGGCGCTGCATTTTTTCGCTTTATGTTCCCGCCGGATTGGCCGGCTTTTTCTGAAATGCTGGAGCCTGCATTTCAATCTATCATGATTGCTTTTTTAGGGACGGTATTCGGCACTTTGCTGTCTATTGTTTTCGCTATGCTGGCTTCTTCAAACCTGGCGCCTGTTTGGATGCGCAACTCCGCCCGCTTCCTTATCGGCCTGGAGCGGTCAATCCCCGAAATTGTTATATTGCTATTAATGATCGCAGCTTTTGGCCTCGGCCCTATGCCCGGCATTATTGCGCTCTCATTAGGCTGTATAGGCATGCTGGGTAAATTATTGGCCGATACCATTGAAGACCTCGACCCGGTTATGATGGAATCCATGGAATCTGTCGGCGCCAACAAAATGCAGATCATCGTTTTCGGCGTATTACCGCAAATTATGCCCAATCTCATTTCCTATTCTTTATTCAGGCTGGAGATCAATATCCGTTTATCCGTTATACTGGGTGCTGTCGGCGCGGGCGGCATTGGCTACGAACTGGATTATTCTTTTAGTATGCTGCAATATCACCGGGCATTTACCGCCTTGCTGGTAATCATTGTAATGGTTTTCGGTACGGAACGCTTATCTTATATATTAAGAAAAAATATTAAAATGGAAGGGGCGTTAAAATGATTATCGATGAAATTTATCTCCCTTCAAAACAATACAAGCGCAAAGTAACCATATTCAGTATTGCGGCTGTAGTAGTGTCCCTTGCCTGCGCCTACATGAATTTTAACCCGCTCGGTTTTTTTACTGAATTTCATTTTGTAAGGGACTTGCTGGGAGAAATGTTTCCGCCAAATTACCGCGTATTTTCCGAAAATTCATCAACCGGGTATGCCATACTGCAAACATTATCCATGGCTTTTTTGGGGACTGTTTATGGCGGCATAATTGCCATTGTACTGGCATTTTTAGCTGCATCTAATACTATGCCGTATAAAATTATACGTCTCATTGTTCAGGCGGTAGTATCACTGGTGAGGGTGCTGCCAACACTGGTAGTGGTATTGATATTTGTAATTGCAGTAGGGCCGGGGGCATTTGCAGGCGTGCTCACTTTGGTTTTTACAACCATCGGCACATTCGGGAAGTTATTTACCGATATACTGGAAAACGCCGAAAAACCTCCCGGTGAAGCGATTTATTCGGTTGGCGCAAGCCGTTTGCAGGTAATCAGGTATTCGATAATACCGCAGGTACTTCCTTCTTTTATTGCAAGCCTGCTTTATGCTTTTGATGTAAGTATGCGGGCGGCAATAGGCCTGGGTATTTTTGGCGGCGGCGGTATCGGTTTTAAGTTACAGATGGCTAAAAGTGTATTGCATTATAAAGATGTTACGGCTTATGTGAGCATCATAATCGTATTGGTAATACTGACAGAAAAACTGTCCGACTATTTACGAAGAAAGATCTTGGGTGAGGGGAAGCTGAAATAAACACTTTGATTAATAAATTAACCAAACATTTTGGTTCTATGACGGTTTGTGTGGGTTAGCCTTTTATAGAGCCTTCGGCTCGAAACATTTTGTAGCAACGGGTTTTAACCCGTTGAACAAGAAGCTCCATAGTAAGAGTCCGCCCATTGGCGGACGATCCATTTTTAATCATTAGTAGTTGACGTATTTATATGGGTCGAACCTATCGTTCTTTATCTTTTCCTTCTGACGTTTTCAACGGATTAAAATCCGTCCGCCCAATGGCGGATATTTATCGAGGCTCCGCCTCTGTTTGAGCCTGAAAAATACATTGTATCATCATAAAATTACATACTCACACAAATCGTCAACCTGAATTATTAATAATATTTATTTATACCATGACAGAAGTTAATCACGGAGAATTTTCAGACCCCTGGCGCGGGCCAAAACCAATGACCGAAGCTCCCTGGATACATGAAACCGCCATTGTTAAGGATAGCCGTATGGGCGCCTGGACAATGGTTGGGCAGCGGTCCGAAGTTTTTGCAAGCGACCTTTTAGATTATTCGTACCTCGTAAAGGATGTGGAAGTTTTTAATGCCGAAGTAGGCAAGTTTGCTAATGTGGCCTCGCATGTGCGCATAAATCCTACCAATCACCCCATGTGGCGGGCTACGCTCCATCATTTTACTTACCGTTCCGTATCTCATTTTATGGCCGCTGATGACGACGAACAAGTGCTGAACTGGCGCAAACAACACCGGGTGATAATCGGTCCTGATGTATGGATAGGCCACGGGGCAATATTAATGCCGGGTGTTTCGGTGGGAACCGGCGCAATAATAGGGGCAGGCTCTGTAGTTACAAAAAACGTACCCGATTATACCATAGTGGCGGGCAACCCGGCCCGGATAATAAGGCGAAGGGTAACAGAAGAAGTTGAAGCCGCTTTAAAACGAATTGCCTGGTGGGACTGGAGCCGTGAAGCGCTGATTGCCGCCGTTCCCGATTTCAGGCAATTGGATGCTGCTGCATTTGCGGAGAAGTATGACAAATTGTGAGAACGGGACTCCGGAGTTAAGAGCCAAGAATCAAGAGCCAGGATTTAATTTGATGTTGATTCAGTCAATTACCTGTTTCTTATTTCTTGACTCTTGGCTCTTGACTCTTGATTCTTGCTTCCCTGGTTCTGAATACCTAAACTTATCCTTATTAACGCCTAATATCGCGCTAATAATTGGAGTATAATTTTGCAGGCAATTAAAAATTATATTATCAGTTAAATGGATACCTGCCTGCTCACCAACGCGCATATTGTTACCCCTGCCGAAAATTTCATCGGTTCTGTTGAAATTGAAAACGGAATCATTGCTTCGGTTATTAAAGATAAATTTTATGCCGATGGGATTGACCTGAAAGGGCAGTGGCTCATTCCGGGCTGTATAGATATTCATACCGATTATCTGGAAAAAGAATTGTACCCGCGGCCAAGCGCCGCATTCCCTTTGCCGTTTGCCCTGCATTTTATGGATGCACGTGCTGCCGCCTGTGGTATTACCACGGTATTCAGCGCGGTGAGTTTTTCGGATAATGAAGCGAAGAACCGCAGTCTGGCTGAAGCGATGGAACTTTCGCGCCAGATTGACGATGCAAGGCATTCTTTATTGGTACGTCATTTCCTGCATGCGCGGATCGATCCAAACTCCGAAGGGATACTGGATTACCTTGAGCCAATGCGTCAATTGGAAAGTTTATACATGGTTGTTTATAACGACCAGATACCCGGCCAGCGGCAGTTTACGATTGAGCAACAGATTGAAATGCGTGTTAAAGCCCTTGGCATAAGCACCGAAGAGGCAAAAAAACTCCTGCTGGAAAAAGCCGAACGTCTTAAAAATATAAACAACCGCAGGCAGATTCAGGAGGCCTTTAAAGATAAATACATCATCGGCAGCCATGATGATACTACCGCCGGTCACGTAGAAGAGGGTAAATTTTACGGCGCCACATTATCCGAAATGCCCACCACATTAGAAGCCGCACGTAAGGCTAAAGAATTGGGCCTTTGGGTTTGCCTGGGCGCTCCCAATTATTACCGGGGCGGTTCGCATTGCGGTAACCTTTCGAGCCTGGAGGCGATGGAGGAGGACCTGGTTGATATTTTGTGCAGCGACTATCATTTCCCAACGATGCTGGGCAGTGTGGTGCGGATGATAGATAATGGGGTAAGTCCCAGCAAGGCGGTAAATATGGTTTCCCTGAACCCGGCGAGACTTCTAAATTTTGATTCAGAAACAGGTAGTATCGAAACGGGAAAAAGAGCGGATATTGTAGTTTTCGACAGCGAAAAATCATTTGCAGCCGTATCTTACGTTTTTGTTGATGGTGAATGCAAGTACTGCGCCGACTATACACAAGGCGTAATACCGCTGGCAGGCGAGCAAAAAACTGAATGGGATACAATGAATACAGGTTTATAAAAAGTATGAAGATTGGGATAATTGGCGATATACATGAGGATATAGTTGCATTACGCAATGCTTTTGATATTCTTGAGAAAGCCGGATGCAGTGAAGTGATTTGCCTCGGAGATATAGTGGGCTATAAGGTGAATACCTATCACTACCTGGATACGCGCAGCGCCCATGAGTGCATTGCCATGGTTCGTGCCAATTGCAGCACGGTTGTAATTGGTAACAACGATCTGTATCAGGTAAAAAAATTGCCGCGATATACAGGCGGAATAGATTTTCCGGATAACTGGTATGAACTTGATTTTTTTGAGAGAAAAAAAATAAGCGATAACCGCGTTTTTTTATATGAAGACGTACAATTGAACGCCTTGCTTACCGCAGAAGATAGTGCTTACCTTGAATCTCTCCCTGACCTGGCAATAAAGGAATATAACGGGCATAAGATATTTTTTTCGCATTTCGCATATCCGGATCTGCATGGCGTTAAAACCTGTTTTCCACAAATGGCCGAAGAATATCATGAACACCTGAATTTTATTAAGCAAAACGGATGTATGACCGGTTTTTCGGGGCACATGCATTTTGAGGGTGTAAGTATTTGTAACGAGCATAGGATTGAGCGAAACCCATTTGGAAAATATAAACTAAACGATGAACTCCAATGGCTTTACGGCCCCTGTGTAGCCCGCTGCCAGTTTAGCAACGGGGTAATGATATTTGACCCTGAAAAATTTAAAATTGAAGCGGTGCCCCTTATTTTTATATAGAAGAAATCCCATTGTTCAATTAAACAATTACTCCCCCGTAAACGGATCACTGTACGAAGAATTGCCTGTTTTAAACTGCCAACTGTTTACTACCAACTGTTTACTGCCAACTGTTTACTGCCAACTGCCAGCTGCCAACTGCCACTACTTCCCGGCGATATACTCCTCACACAAGCCAAAGGACAAAGTCATGCCGTTACCGCCGAGACCGTTTATGATGGTAACGCCCGGAGCTGCTTCCAGCACAAGTTCGGTTTGCCCGTCCGTCATTTTGGGGTAAATCCCATGCCACGATTGCATCAGCTTCCAATCCTTAAAGCTGGCAAAATTATGCAGGTACTTAGTTATTAAATTATTAATAAATTCCCTGTCAAAAGGATCATGCACCAATCCGTATTCGTGGGAGTCGCCTATAGTAAGCTCCCCGCCGCCATTTTGCGAAACCATTACATGTATTCCCCATTGCAGGTATTCCGGGTATTGTTCCTCATAGCGTTTACGCAGGGCGGGTAACGAGGCCGCGGATTGAAAACCCGGATAATGGATCAATGATAAGCCACCGCAGAGCGCCGGGCCTATCCGCCAGTCATCCGGCTGGGCAACAAGCCGCATCATTTGCAGTTTGCATTTGGTGATCTCTGCTGATGAAAATAGTTCAGGGTACAGCGTTTCAAATTCGGCCCCGCTGCAAACAAATATTTCATCAGCTTCCCAGCTACGGCTCCCGGAGGTAACTTTTGGGTGGTCAATGGCGGTGATTGCTGTGTTCCAGTGAAATTCCACATCATATTTTTCGGCGAGATAAGAGGCAATCCGGCCAACTGCCACCCTCGATTCCACTATCACTTCATCACCACTCCACAAAGCACCCTTTAAACCGGCAGGATTAACAGCCGGTGATTTTTGAAGCGTTTGTTTGGGGCTAAGCAAAGCACAATCGCGGTATTGATTATTTGCATCCACGTATTCGGTGATCGCCTGTAGTTCATCCTGTTCGTACGCGAGATGCAGGGAGCCCACTTCGTCATGCCATATTCTTGCTTCAGAGCAAATCTCTTTCCATATACTTCGGGACAGCATTGCCCGGTCGTAGAGGTGTCCGGCAGGCTGCCCGATAGGCCAAACCATGCCAAAATTGCGGATGGATGCGCCTACTGCCCGTTCATTGCGCTCAAATACGTTTACCTTATATCCTCTGATCGCCAATGCCCTCGCCGTAGCAAGCCCAACGATACCAGCGCCGATAACTATCGCGCTATTTTTTGATGAATATTTCATGCCGGTTGAATAGTTAATTCCTCTTGTGCTTGTTCACTTATATTCCCTTTACGCGCAGTTTGAAGAAAATAGATCAGAGAAAGGGTTGCAAATATGGCGCCCACACTCCCTACTACCAAAACCCCTTCCTTAAAAAAAGATGCCCAGCTTATTGTTGGCCTGCCCAGTTCTTTTACCAGTAAAACAGTTACACTACCCAGGTAGCCAATGGAGTCGGCAACATAAATGATAAAGCCGATATTGCTTTTATAATGAAAAGCAGCGATCATCCGTTCAAAGAAAATGGCATTATAGGGCACGTAAGCTAAATAAAGGCCCATACCGGCCATGGTCATCCATACCATCGGGCTAACGATCCCAAGATTGAAAAGAACGGTACCGGTGCAAATAAGTAAACAGCCGCCAATGATCATTAAATGAATAGTGCTGAAAGCTTTAAGGTTGCGCCTGATAAATATCAGCGAACTCATGGCTATCAGCACCACAATTGAAATCACAGTATCTATTTTGGTATAGATGGTGTTGTCCTTATTGCCAAAAGCCGACCATATTTCTACTTCAAAATTATCGCGTACATCACGCATCACGGTAAGTAAAACGTAGATAACAAGCGTTAAAAGAATACCCGGTAAAAAACGCTGTAAAAAATGACGGCGTTCAGCGGCATTCATAGGCAGCCGTTTGGTGCGTAACTTTATATCCTGCGGGTCTGGCGGAGGCATTAGTTCCAGACAAAAAACAAAAATTATTAAGGGGATAACAAACATGGCCCCCGTTATAAACGGCATGGTAAACTCGCTGATGTGGAGCGTATCCCTGAGCGAACGTGCGATGGTTTTTACAAACCCCGATGCAAAGATCAGGCTTGTTGATAAAACAGCCGCCATAAATTCCGTGGATCTGCGCCCTTCAAGGTAACTGAAAACCAGCCCCCATATCATGCCGAGCGGAAAGCCGTTCAGAAAGAGGCAAACAATATTATAGGGTGCCGGAATGACCGCGAAAAGCAATAAAGCGAACCATGAAAAACCTATCAGGCCAAAAATACTCTTAGCGCGCTGATCAGGTTTTAATTCGGCTATGAATTTAATCCCGTAAAACTTGCTTAAAGTATAACCAATCACCTGCGCTATAACCAGCCATACTTTATAATCCACATGGAAATATTGCTGACCGGTAAACGTGCCCGCTGCAAAAGCCTTCCTGAAGGCGTACATGGACGTATAGGCCCCAAAAGCCGATACGCCGGCCATTACTGATAATACCGGGTATGGCCATTTTGCAACTCTCAGTCGCATTTCGTCGATAGTTTTCATAACTATTGGGTAACAATGTCAATTACCTGCGCTATATCATCAATAATATGGGTAGGGTTGTAAGCTTCCAGTTCCCCGCGGGTAAATGTTCCGGTGGTAACGGAAATTATATAGCGGCAACCTGCGTTCTGGCCTTCGCGCACGTCAACTTCGGTATCGCCCACTTTGGCAACTTCTTTTGGCCTTTCTATACCGCCATCCAGCATCATTTTTTGGATCATATAAGGATAGGGGCGGCCAAGCTCAACTTCATCAGACCCGATGACATGGTTTACAAGTCCTTTTTCTATCCATTGTAAACGTTTAACTATGGTATCAGCAATATCCCGCGAGAATCCTGTGTTAACACCTACCCGGATACCCTGCTGACGTAGTTTTTCAAAAGTTTCCTCCACATTCGGCAATTGCTCAATGCCTTCGGCATCTCTGTAATGCGCTATCATGATGCTGACAAAGTCCTTGTGGATTTTATCTACCAGTCCGGCGGTGATCCTGGCGTCGTTATGTTCGTGAAGGCGAAGTATTTGCCTGATGGCCAGAGTCTTTTCATAACCCATCAAAGGGTTTATCAGCTCAAGCGGAACTTCATAGTCTGATTTTTTTAAAGCAGCGCGGAACGCATTGCTCACATCCTGGTTGTCTTTAACGGTAGTGCCGGCAAGGTCAAATACTACTAATTTAATTGGCATAAACAAAGAAATGATTGTTCAGCAATACTAAACTAAGTTTATTACCGGCAAACTAAGTTATCGTTATGATATGGTTAAATGGCTCGTTGGTTCATTAGTTCACTGGTTCATTTGTTCACTGGTTCATTTGTTCATTGGTTCATTCGTGAATAGTTCAATATTGCCGGATAAACCGGAACTTATAAACTTTCGACCAATGAACCAATGAACTAATGAACAAATGAACCAATGAGCAATTATCTACTTCTTTTCCTCAAAGAAATAGATAACCAGCATACTGGCTTCGGTTCTGCCGAGATTTTTTGGGGTATGGGGAATGCGGCCGTCAAAAAGCATTGAATCGCCCTGGCTCAGTTTTATTCTTTCCTCATTGAACTGGTATTCAATTTCGCCGGATAAAACGTATTTGTATTCAAATGCATCCGTTTCAACAAGCGGCCTCAGTGCATTGGGTTCAAGCACCAGTATAACAATATCTACCGTTGAATGATTGATAGACTGGGTGAAAATTCGCTGATAGTGAAAACCGGTGGCATGTTCTTTTTCAAAGTGATCATATTCACTTTTACGTTTAACAATTACAGGCAGATCCGTTGTTTTGGAGCGGATGTCTTTAAAAAACTCATTCAGGTCAATCTCAAGCGCCTTTATAATGTCAATCAGCACTAATAATGACGGAATTGTCCGGCTGTTTTCTATCTGTGAGATAAGGCCCTTACTTACACTGGCCCTGCTGGCTAATTCCTGAACGGTAATATTTTTTTCGCGTCGCCGCTCTTTTATTCGGTTACTTATCTGGATCAGGATATCTTCTTCCATTTAACGGTATCGGTTTGTTGCGCAAAGTAAGTAATTAAGCAAAGGTTAAAGGTAATATTTGTGTTAAGAAAAGTTAAAATCGGCTGACACCAGATATTGTAATTGAATTATTAATCAGATTATTCTTTTACATTAGTTTTCAAATTCATTAAATTGCCTTATGACATTTCAATTCAAAATTCAGCTTAAAAACATATCAAAACCGCCTGTTTGGCGGCAGGTATCGGTGCCGGCCCAATTTAGTTTCTACAGGTTTCATCTCGTAATCCAGGAGGCTTTTGGATGGGAAAATTGTCATCTGTTCCAATTTTCGCCAAAGGGATTTGGCAGCTACCCGGTTATCAAAGAGCCATTTGATGACGGGGAAGATGACGAGTTTATGGATGCCGGAGAAACTAAACTGAACGAAATATTTACAAAAGAAAGCCAGACTTTTAATTATATCTACGATTTTGGTGATAGCTGGGAACATAAAATTACGCTGGAGAAAATAAAGGCGGACAAAACAATCACAGCAGATTGTATTGGCGGTAAAGGCGCCTGTCCGCCGGAAGACTGCGGCGGTCCCAGGGGCTATATGAATTTGATAGAAGTTTTAAAAGACCCGGCAAACCCCGAGCATGAGGAGATGAAAGAATGGCTTGGCATAGACGAAGATGATGAATGGGATGTAAATAACTTTAATCTGGAAGAAACAAGTGCAATGGTTCGTTTAGTTTGAAGATACTCAAATACGATATAACTGATTTTATCCGATTATAATGAAAAAGTTTTTTCTTGTATTCATCATCTTAATAATTGCCGGGCGTTTCAGCCTGAATGCCCAATCTGTAAGGTTGCAGGGCAGTCTCGGCGAAATGATTGCCGGCCCGGCCAAACCTGCGGACCGCGGTAAATGGCTTGATACCCTGAAACAATGGCGTATAAATGAAAAGAAAAAGCTGAATTATAATGACCGCGAATACCGCAGGCCGGAGTTTAACTGGGTGAAAACATCATTCGTTTATGCCCAGATGATGGCCCATGAACGGTATTTTTATGACCCGGTTGCCAATAAATATACAGTTGACCGCTACCTCGACGACCTGAAAAAAAGATACGGCGGCCTGGATGCCGTTTTAATATGGCCCACCTATCCTAATATCGGCGTTGATAACCGCAACCAGTTTGACCTTGTTGCAGATATGCCCGGTGGGAAAGCTGCTCTTAAACAAATGATCAGGGATTTTCACAGAAGAGGGGTAAGGGTTTTCTTCCCTATCATGATATGGGATAAGGGGACCCGTAAAATCAGTTCGCCCATGGCAAAAGCGCTGATGGCGGAAATGAAAGAATTAGGCGCCGATGGTATGAACGGCGATACCATGGAAGGGGTAAGCAAAGATTTTTTGGATGCTTATATTGAACAGGCTTACCCTGTAGCCCTGCAGCCGGAAGTAAATATTAAAGACCTGAAAATGGTGGAATGGAACCGCCTGAGCTGGGGCTATTACTTTCCGGATTGGGATGTGCTGAAATTTAATTATTCTCCGGGCGTAAGCCTTTATAAATGGCTGGAACCACGTCACCAGGTTGATATTACCGACCGCTGGGCTGTCAATAAAACCGAGGACCTGCAATATGCATTTTTTAACGGGGTTGGCTACAATGCATGGGAAAACATCTGGGGGATATGGAACCAGGTGCCCGGCAGGTATGCCGAAGCTATCCGCAGAATAAGGATGATTTACCGCCGGTTCCCGGATGTATGGGGCAGCGCCGGATGGGAACCTTATTATCCGGTAGTTCAGCAAGGCGTATTCGCTTCAAAATTCCCCGGTAATGGCCAAACCGTTTATACTCTTGTGAACCGGGACAGTACCCAAAAAAACGGTCTCCAAATTGAACTCCCCTACAAAAAAGGGCTTAGGTATTACGATTTATGGAACGGAGCGGCGCTTAAACAGAAAAAAATTAAAGGTATTATCAGCCTTAGTTTTAATATGGAAGGGAGCGGCTATGGCGCGATAGTCGCACTTAACGACAAAAAGCAGGAAGAAGCGTTATTGCCGTTTTTAGCTAAGATGCATAAGCTGGCTAAAATGCCTTTAAATAGCCTTCCCGCTACCTCGCAGCCCATTCCGCAGCAAATAGTGCCGATGGTCAAAACCAAAACAGTACTGGCCGTACCGGAGGGGATGGTAGCCATTCCTGCAATCGCCAATTATAATTTTGAAACTAATGGCGTAATGATCGAAGGCGATAATTTGCCGAATGAGGTTGGTGTGCAATACCCCTGGGAAACACATCCGCAAAGGGCGCATAGCAAAACCATGCCGGTTGACGCCTTTTATATCGACCGTTATCCTGTAACCAACCAGCAGTTTAAAAAATTTATGCTGGCAACAAACTACCAGCCAAAGGATAAGCATAATTTTTTAAAGGATTGGAAAAATGGCAGCTATCGCGCAGGTTGGGATAATAAACCGGTTACCTGGGTTTCGATTGAAGATGCCAGGGCCTACGCCGCCTGGACAGGTAAACGATTACCCCATGAATGGGAATGG
>JBIOHE010000007.1:0-33543 GCA_044448725.1 Sphingobacteriales bacterium
ATCATAGTCAGATAATTTCAGCATTAATTTTATCATACTCAGCATGGGTCCCTATAAACCTGACCTCTACAACGTTGTCCTCATAATCAATTTCAACTATCAGGCGATATTTGTTTCCCATTATTTCAAACCTGGCCCTGTTGCCTTTGATAACCTTTGCCGTTGGGAAATCTTTTAAAACATCTTTGCTTTTTTTCCAAACTGCCTCTTCCGTCACAGTTTGCCATACTTTTAAGCTTTTACCCGATTCGGCATGTTTACGCTTAAAATCTTCTAACTTTTTTAAATAAGTAATTAACATAACTTAATTTTTATGGCACTAAAAGTCTTTTATAAATAATATCAATAAATAAAAAGGTGATAAATTGCCGTTTTAATATTCAGGAGTGCCCAACATTAAAAATTAAGTTCAACGCAAATATAACACATGGTTGGCGAAAAACCAACTATATCTTTATATAATTTGCCGGGAAATGATGACTTTTAATTCCTACCTTGAATTTAATTTGTAAACCTGATTAAATATGGCCAAAACATTAAATTCAAACCCCGGATCCGGGCGGTTACTTTCCCTTGATTTCCTGCGCGGGTTCATTATGGTACTGCTTGCCATCGAATCAACCGGTTTGTACGAATATTTGAATAACCACACACAGGGACAACCAATAAATCATTTATTTACACAGTTTACCCATTATCCCTGGCATGGCCTGCATTTTTGGGATTTGGTACAGCCGGCGTTTATGTTTATGGCTGGTGTGGCCATGGCCTATTCCCTAAACAAGCAATGGGCAAATGGTATTACCTGGGGCCAATCGTTTAAAAAAACACTGAAACGCTGCGGCTGGCTGTTCTTCTGGGGCGTACTGGATTATGCCGTGCGGCCCAAAGGCTTGTCGTTTGAGTTATGGGATGTTTTAACCCAGTTGTCATTTACCACTTTAATGGCATTCCTTGTTTTCAGGTGGAGTAATATAGCGCAGATCGGCTTTTGTGCGGGGCTGTTGCTGCTAACCGAAATATTATACAGGTTTACCAATGTCCCCGGTTTTAATCTGCCGTTTACCGATCAGCACAATTTCGGCAATTATATCGATACCATTTTGATGAATAAAATAAACCCCGGCGGCTGGGTGGCCATTAATTGCATCCCGACCGCAGTGCATACCATAGCAGGGGCATTGGTAGGGAAGTTATTGATAAGCGGGAAAGATAAACTAAAGACTTTAATCGTCGCCGGGCTGGTTTGCCTTGTTCTGGGTTATGGCCTGGCTGGTTTGGGCATAACCCCAATCATTAAAAGAATTGCCACCACTTCATTTACCGTAGCATCACTGGGCTGGTGCCTGTGGTTTCTGGCGTTTGCCTACTGGTGGGTTGATTTAAAAGACCATCGCAAGCATTTAACCTTTTTTACCGTGGTGGGTATGAACTCGCTGTTCATTTACCTGTTTTTTGAAATAGTTGGCGACAGGTGGTTCACCGGGTATGTCACCTTTATTTCAAATGGGGTTTTAAGCTGGTTCAATGCAGGCGATTTGTTAAAAGCTTTAGCTGCCGCAGTTTGCGTTTTTGGTTTGGAATGGCTGATGTGTTATTTTTTGTACCGGAAAAAGATATTTTTTAGGTTGTGATTATTATGAAATCAATTTTATTGCTGCTGCTTTTTCCTTGCCTGGCATTTTCGCAGGCAACTAAGGGTGATTATGATATCTACTCCAAATATCTGAAAGTTTTTCAAGCCAACAAAAAAGTGGAAAAGATATGTTTTGTTGTAAATGAAACGACAGCTTATAGCCAAAAATACTTTCTACCTGATGTAGATCAGGTTGTTACTGACTTAACGGGGTATTTAAAGGGTGACCAGACTTTATTGTCAGAGGTGTCTTTTACGTTCAGAGATGTTATCCATACTTTGACAAAAGATACACTATGGATACCCGTGATAGCTGAATTAAGTCAGAAAATAAAACAGAATTTTAAAATAGAAAATAACTTTTCATCCGATTTGCAAACAATTGTTATTGGCAATAACACAGCCAAAAAATATTTCAGGCACTCCAAAACTGTTAAACAAATTGATAGAAATTGGGTTCGTTTTCACCGTAAATATCCAATGCCGTCTGCCTTGATAGAACTTTCTGAAATTGCAAGTGACGGACAACGGGCGGTTTTTTATTTTTCGACACGGTGTGGAGGGCTTTGCGGCGATAGCGACCTGATATTCTTTTCAAAAGAAAATGGCGAATGGAAATTTTTGGCAAAGGCGCCATTATGGTATAATTAAAAACTTCAGGCGGCGATGGGCATATAAGTGATAGCTGGATAAAATATATTCCGACTATTGGCCTACAGCTTTTTCCGTTCCCGCAGATGCTTTAAAAAACTTATCTTCAGTATTTAGCGCACAAATTTTCTATAAAAGGCAGTAGATCGTTTTTAAACCATTTTGGACTTTGATTACGTAATTCCAGTTTTTTAGATGCCTTAATATATTCAGCGACTGTGAAGAAGTCGTTTTGAGGGTTGGTATTTACAAGGCTCAATTTATCTATCGATTCAAAATTATCTTTGAGCAGCGGAAGCGTATTGTTATACATTTCGGTAATAGTTTCGGGCTTTACCAGGTGCAAGCCATTTTGATGGCGAATCTTTGCCCTGTCGAGGCACAACTGCAAACTATCAGTAAAAAAGAGAATAACGTTGAGTTTATTGTCATTACTGAATTTTTTGGCCGCCAGGGCATATTCGTATTGGTGGGGGTAGCCTAAGTTCAGTTCAAGGGCAATATCTTCGTTGCGAATGAGTTTTCGCCTGATAATGTCGCGCACCCTGTAAATAGAATACTCATTGTAATCAGCAAAACCCTTTGCCTTATATCTGAACCGCATTTCATCCTCATTAAGGATATCGAGGTTTTCATCTATATAATCAAATCCTTTTGTGCTTTTGCCGATGCCCGGTGGCCCGGCAATGATATTAATTACCGACATTACTTTACCTTACCGGTTCAATCCTGCCGTCAGCATACTCAGCGATCATGATTCCGTTCTTCTCATAAACAAGCGGCTGCCCAATGGAAAACAAGTATATCTTAGCCTCTTCCTGCTTTTGAATTTGCCACTTTTTTTCCTCGGCAAGCGTCATATCAAAAGGCGATTTGGTCATTTTTCCTTTTCGCACCAATTCTTCTTCGGGTATTTCAATCATAATGAAATGGATTTAAACAAAAATAACGAATTTTCTGCAATCAAAACAATTTCGCAACTTGCCCCGCAAATAATATGATCAAAAACACAAGCATCAATAGCTTTTTGAAACTGGACAGCAGCATCCCGGTTGCCGATGTGCGTACGCCTGCCGAGTTTGCTCAGGGCCATATTTGCGGGGCGCATAATATCCCCCTGTTCAGCAATGAGGAGCGGGTGCAGGTAGGCACCACCTACAAACAGGTGGGGCGCGAGCAGGCTATTTTATTGGGTTTTGATCTGACGGGTTCCAAATGGTCGGGTTTTATCAAACAAGCGCTGGAAATTGCCCCCGACAAAAAAATAGCCCTGCATTGCTGGCGCGGCGGTATGCGCAGCGGCGCGATGGCCTGGTGTCTGGATCTGTATGGGTTTGAGGTCTATCTGCTCGCCGGCGGCTATAAACAATACCGGCGCAGGGTGCTGGATACCTTTGCCGGAAAATATAATATCCATATTCTTGGCGGCTTAACGGGTTCGGGAAAAACAAAGGTTTTGCATCAGTTGAAAGCCCTGGGCCAACAGGTGATCGACCTGGAGGGCCTGGCGCAGCACCAGGGTTCGGCCTTTGGGTCAATGAATATGATGGAGCAGCCTACCCAGGAACAATTTGAAAACA
The DNA here is from genome assembly GCA_044448725.1 of Sphingobacteriales bacterium. Classification (GTDB taxonomy): domain Bacteria; phylum Bacteroidota; class Bacteroidia; order Sphingobacteriales; family Sphingobacteriaceae; genus Mucilaginibacter. Next base: position 3,868 of record JBIOHE010000007.1, read on the forward strand.
ACCTTGCCGGTGAACTCCGGCAGCTTGATAAAGACCGGCCTGTATGGATAGAAGATGAAAGCATCACCATCGGCAGATGTGCAATCGCCAACGCTTTTTTCCACCAGATGCGTGATGCACCCATCACCGTGCTAAAAGTTTCTCCCGAAGCAAGGGTTGATTTTCTGGTGAACGAATATGGCGGGCTCGACAAGGATTTCCTGAAAGCCTGCACCCAAAAAATATGGAAACGCCTCGGTCCCGAACAAACCAAAAACGCCATAAAAGCGATTGAGGAGGACAGGATGGCCGATTTTATCCGCACCGTACTGGTGTATTATGATAAAACCTATCGCCAGGGCCTGAGCAAACGCAACCCGGAAAAAACGGTTGAAATTGAAGCCGATGGCGCCGATGCTGCTGCAAATGCGCGGTTGATTATGGCGCAAAGGAATAGATTGGCTGCTTCAAAATAAGAGACGTAGTCCCGGCCAATCTTGTAGCAACGGATTTTAATCCGTTGAAAATGCAAATAATAAAATGGATACAGAAAATATAAAACTCACCCAATATTCGCATGGCGCGGGTTGCGGCTGCAAAATAAGTCCGGCTATATTGGATACTATATTGCACAGCCCAATTAAGCATGTCCCTGATGCCCGCCTGCTGGTAGGCAACGATACCCGCGATGATGCCGCCGTGTTAGACCTTGGCAACGGTACAGCGCTCATCTCTACCACCGACTTTTTTATGCCGATTGTGGATGATGCTTATGATTTTGGCCGTATTGCCTCCGCAAACGCCATCAGCGATGTGTATGCCATGGGCGGCAAGCCAGTGCTGGCCATAGCCATACTGGGCTGGCCCATTGATAAAATCCCTGCCGAAGCCGCGCAAAAGGTATTGGAAGGCGCACGCGCCGTTTGTGCCGAAGCGGGCATTACCCTGGCCGGCGGTCATAGCATTGATTGCCCCGAACCTGTTTTCGGACTGGCGGTCAATGGTATTGTTCCAATAAAAAACCTCAAACAAAACTCAACCGCTATAGCGGGATGCCAGCTGTACCTTACCAAAGCCCTGGGGGTAGGTATATTGAGCACGGCGCAAAAACGTGGAGTATTAAAACCGGCTGATGCTGCTATTGCCCTGCAAAGCATGTGCATGCTGAACAAAATAGGCGAGGTGATGGGCCATCTGCCCGAAGTAAAAGCCATGACCGATGTCACCGGTTTCGGTCTGCTGGGCCACCTTGCCGAAATGTGCGAAGGCAGCAACCTGCAGGCAGTTATTGAATTTGCCAAAATACCAAAAATTGAAGCTGTTGATGAATACCTTGCACAGGGCTGCATCCCCGGCGGCACCTTGCGTAACCTGAAAAGCTACGGACATAAAATAGGTCCGCTTACCGGACAGCAAAAACACATTTTAGCCGATCCGCAAACCAGCGGCGGCCTGCTGATAGCCGTTTATACCGATGACGTGGCCACGTTTGAAGGCGTGCTGAGGGAAAATGGTATTGACGAAAAATGCATCATTCCTATCGGCTGGCTGGAGGACAGGGGAGACAAAGACTTAGTGAGGATAGTGTAACGGGTAATTTGGCTTTGGCAACTTTTTGAAAGTTGCCAAAGCTTCTCATTTTATGCTTTTGGGTCGTCAATGCGCATTATTAAGCGGTTATGGCTCCATGTCAAATTGCTACACACTGTGTAGCAAATCTCGTGATGTGGATAGGTAAGATAAAATTGGGTTCTATGACGGTTTGTGTGGGATAGCCTTTTATAGAGCCTTCGGCCCGAAACATTTTGTAGCAACGGGTTTTAACCCGTTGTTACAAAATGCCCAATAGTAGGAGTGCCATAGGCACGGTCTATTTTTAATCGCTATTAGCTGTCGTATTAATATGGGTCGAACCTATGGTTCTTGATTTTTTTCCTTGCTTTTCAACGGATTAAAATCCGTTGCTATAATATTTATCGAGGCTACGCCTCTTCGGCACCTTAGAAAACCACTTTTTATCATCATAACAACAATTTTTTTAAGTTTCCAGCTAGCTATCGGGATGAAATGATTACCCACACAAAGCGTTATAGAGCCTAAAATTGTCTGAAATTTCGCAAGTTAGCATACGAAAAGCCCTTGCCAAATTCGGCGGTGAGGCTTTTTGAGAGTTCTTTTAATACCTCTTCGCCATAATTGGCCCGTTCCTTTCCGTGTTGCCCTTCTAAGTCAATCCGGTTAATTCGCTTTCAGCACCAAGGTATTAAATGAATCGGCCTTTAGTAACGGTGCGATTATTTTATTGCCGATCTTTAATTCAAATTTTTTGTCTGTTTCACTGTCGTTTTGAATAATCACAACAATGCTATGGTCAGGGTTTTTAAAAGCAAGCAGGTTCTTCTGGTCACCGCTTATTGTTAAAAGTTTAGCGCCGGGCTTAACAAAGTGGCTCAGGTGCTTCAATAAATAATATTCGTGGTTATAGATGTACTTTTTAGTAACAGTATCCACGCTCACCAGCGAATTTTGTTTCCATCCCCAATGACTTATCCCGCCCTCCTGTAAAGCAATATTCCAGTACATATAAGCGTTTGCGCCGCTGTTAAAATAATGCTTCATTAAATCCCAGGTATACCGGCAATATTTCCAGTCGTTTTTACCATCGCCGCATTCCTGCTCGCTCTGGTACAGGGTAAGCCGGGGGTAACGCTGGTGTATGCCCGCAATAGCGCCCTTTCCGGCCCATTGAAACCCTGCGCCTTTAATATATTTGCTGCTTGCAGGCGTTGTAAGCAGGGTATCAACCAGTTTCTCATTTGCCCGTTCCATAGTACCGAAAAATACATTTACACCTTGTTTTTGCATTTGCGGCCCCAGGTAACCAACAAATTCCGAAAGCCCTTTGGCTGTCCAGGTACAGCTCGGAAAAATCTGCGCCGAATTAAATTCATTCTGGGGCATCACCATTCCTATATTAATCCCCTGTTTTTTATAGGCGTCAATAAATCTGGAAAAATAAAGTGCATAAGCCTTAAAATATTGAGGGTCCTGCACAAACATATCAGTACCTTCTTTCCCCGCCTGGCCGGCTGTCAGTCCGTTTTGTACATTTGAAAAATCCATGCCATCCATTTTAAAGCCCTTATCTGCATAAGCCTTTATCTGTGCTTTAGTTGGTACCATAGCGGCGGCATAATGTTTATTCTTTTTGAGCCATTGCGGCGGACTCCAGGGCGAGGCCCATAATTTTAAAGCCGGATTATATTTTTGCGCGTTTTTTATAAAAGGCACCAATGTGTTTAAATCGTTGGAAATGCTGAAATTTTTCATTCCGAAATCGCCGTCTGTTTCGTCATAAGAGTACCATTTGAGCGAAAAATCATTAGCCCCTACCGGCATGCGGCAAATAGTAAAATTGGCGCCCAAGCCGGGCGCAAATAACTCTTTAAAAATACTTTGCCGGTCATTTGCGCTTAGCAGTTTTAGCGCCGTCCACCCAAGCTCGTTAAAACATCCGCCAAAACCCTTTACAGTTTGCAACGTTTTAGTCGTTTCAATTTCAGCATCAGGTTTGCCATGGGCAACGGTGGTTTTCAGATTTTTTTCAACTACCCAATTATTCGTTTGGGTAGTGCTTATCCATTCAACTTTGCTTTGCTGCGCTATGGCGGACATGGATATGACCAGAGCGATGACTGAACATGCGATTTTTTTCATAGCCGGAAAAATTATCGGGCAATATAGTTATATTTCCGAAAGCGTAATTACAAAGCAATTTAGTAATTATCTTTATCGCCAAAATTTCCACTTCAAACCATGACTATAAAACCTGCCTCCGCCCGGCTATTGGGTACAATATTAATGCTGCTGATTGCCTGCCTGGATGTGGCCGCGCAAAACAGAGTGAATAAACTGCTATTTGGTGTGGCTTATTATGATGAATACATGCCTTACGACAGGCTGGATAAAGATATTGTTATGATGAAAGCGGCGGGGATCAACGTGGTGCGGATAGCTGAATCAACCTGGAGCACCGTTGAACCGCAGGAGGACGTTTATGATTTCAGTCATATTGATCGTGTTTTAAATGCTATGCATGCGGCAGGCATAAGTGTTATTCTTGGTACGCCAACTTATGCAGTTCCAACCTGGCTGGTAAAAAAATATCCCGATATACTGGCTATTACGCCAAGGGGGCAAAACCAGTACGGGGCCAGGCAGAATATGGACATTACCAATGTGCATTTCAGGGAATATGCGGAGAAGGTGATCCGAAAAATTATGGAACATGTAAAAGGTCAACCGGCAATAATCGGCTATCAGGTTGATAATGAAACCAAGGCCTATAATACCAGCGGACCAAATGTTCAGCAGCTTTTTGTGGAGTACATGAAGCATAAATTCAAATCGCTGGATACTGTAAACAAGGCCTTTGGCCTGGATTACTGGAGTAACCGTATTAATAACTGGGATGATTTCCCTTCGGTTAACGGAAGTATCAACGCAAGTTTAACCTCTGAATTTGCAAAGTTCCAGCGTAAATTAGTGACGGATTACCTGAGCTGGCAGGCAGGTATAGTGCGGCAATATAAACGGCCAGACCAGTTTATTACCCAAAACTTTGACTTTGACTGGCACGGTTATTCTTATGGGATACAGCCCGATGTTGACCATTTTGCAGCCGCCAAAACGCTGGATATTGCAGGCGTTGACATTTACCACCCAACACAGGATCATTTAACAGGCCTTGAAATCTCTTTTGGAGGCGATGTGGCCCGGTCAATGAAAAACGGACAAAATTACCTTGTTATGGAAACCGAAGCCCAGGGCTTTGCACAATGGCTGCCTTACCCGGGGCAACTGCGCCTTCAGGCATTCAGTCACCTGGCATCGGGGGCCAATATGGTTTCATACTGGCATTGGCATTCTATCCATAATTCAGCCGAAACCTATTGGAAGGGGCTGTTAAGTCACGACTTTGAACCTAACCCCACCTATGATGAAGCCAAAACCATCGGCGCTGATTTTGACAGGTTAGGCCCGAAGCTGGTCAATCTGCGAAAGAAAAACCAGGTAGCCATTTTGTTCAGTAACGAAGCCCTGACTGCGTTTAACGCTTTTTCGTTTGGATGGGGGGCGCGGGAAAATTATAATGATATTTTACGTCCGCTTTATGATGCCTTATACCGGATCAACGCGGGAGTCGATTTTGTCGATCCGGCCAGTGTTAATTTAGAAAATTATAAACTGATTATTGTGCCGGCGCTTTATGCTGCGCCCGACAGTCTTTTAAAACGGTTGAACAACTATGTGAAAAATGGCGGTCATATTGTTTATACATTTAAAAGCGGTTTTTCCGATGAAAATGTAAAAGTGAGAAATATTGTACAGCCGGGAATCATAAGCGAAGCTTGCGGAATTGAGTACAGCCAGTTTACCATCCCCGAAAATGTTTCTTTAAAAGATGACCCCTTTCATGTTGGCAAAGCAGACAATGCCGTTAACAAATGGATGGAGCTTATTATACCAAAAACAGCCGGCGTATTGGCTTATTATGATCATCCGGTATGGGGCAAATACGCGGCAATAACCCAAAATAATTATGGCAAAGGGATGGCAACATATATCGGTTGCGTCACCAGCGAGGCCGTCACAGGCGTCATTATGGAAAACGCACTGAAATCGGCTGGATTATGGGGCGCCGACCAGGAGCTTAAATTCCCCTTAATTGTAAAATCAGGCCTCAACGGGCAGGGAAAGCTAATCCATTATTATTTCAACTATTCGGCTGCGCCAGCGGTTTTTACCTATCCGCATAAAACAGGCATTGAATTATTAAATAATTCTGCCGTAACATCCCAGGATAAACTTGAAATACCGGCCTGGGGAGTGAAAATTATTGAAGAAAGATAAAAACCAGGTTTCGTTTTGCGCATCAGTATTTCAATCCCGGTGCCGGAGGTTTGAATACTGATGCGCCTGAACTGTAGTAAAGAAGTCAGGATTGGATATAACTCTTCAGTTGCTCAATGGTTTCTTCGTGCGAGAGGATGGTTTCGGTAACCACATCGCTTATGGAAACGATGCCGCACAATTGATCGTCTTTATTAAATATAGGGAGGTAGCGGATATTGTTTTCGCTCATTACATGCATGCAGGTTTCAACAGAATTTTCGGGGATCATCTTCGGGAAATGGGTGCTCATGATGTCCCTTACCTGGGTTTCGAGGGACGATTTCCCCTGCAATATTACTTTACGGGCATAGTCGCGTTCGGTAAGCAAACCGGCGTAGGCGCCTTCTTCTGTGATCACTACCGAGCCAATATTTTTATCGGACATCAGCTTCAATGCTTCTAACACTGTTGTGCTGCCATCAATGGCTGTAACGCTGTTCCCTTTACGGGCGAGGATGTTGGAAACTCTTTTCATAATGGTCTGGAAATCAAATGATGTGTTGGTTACCAAATATAATCAAAAAAATTCTTAAATGTTTTTAAAATCCCGGAAAAATTTATCACTTAAAAATCAGATAGTCCATTGAAATTTGATGTGAAGCCGGTTATTTCAGATCGGTTATATAAAATGTATGGGGTACTTTTAAAAAAAGATAAAAAGCTAAGCGCCAATATTGTAACTTTTTCATTGTTTACTTGCACTTTTGTCAGCGATTCCGAAATTAATAAATGCCGAATAAAGCAGTATAAATGAACAATAATTTTCCGGCTAATTGTTTGGGGGTGTAAAGCTGTTAAAACATCAAAAATCCGATCATCAAAATTTTAGTTGCTATCTTAGCAAAGCTTCGCTCTTACGAGCAAGTCTCATATTTTTTATTTTTGTTTGAAAAAGGCGGTTTTGTTGCAACTATTCCCGCCTTTTTCTTTTACTAATTTACACATAAGTATCTGAAAATCAAATATTTATGTGTAAATATTTGATTTTATCTTCCTTAAAATCAGAGCCTCAAACAGAAAAAACGAACCGATAGCTATCGGTTAAAAAGCCGAATCCGGCAAGAACGCTTTCAGGGTAAACAGTTTATCCTGATGGTTTATGTGGTGCTAAGGCGCCATTACCCTGACTTTGATGAACTGGTTAACAGTATTCCTGACCACCGGCAGCGTAAAAGCTACGAAGTAGCCGAGCTGATTATGGCCGGCCTGAGTATGTTTATCTTTAAACGCGGGTCGCGCCATCAGGCCGATCTGGGCGTGAACGCCGCCTTTGAGCAGAACTATGCCGCAGTTTTCGGCATGCGCATTCCCATTATGGATACAGTCGATGTATTTCTGCGGAAGCTGGACCCGGAAGAACTGGAAAAGTTGAAAAAAGCGCTGGTTAAGCAGCTGATAGAGAAGAAAGTGCTGGAAAAGTGGAAGTATGGGGGCCGCTACCTTGTATCGGTAGATGGCACCGGACTCTGTAGTTATGATTATGAACCCTATAAAGGCTGTCCGCATAAGACCAGCAAGAACGGCAAAACCACCTGGCAGGCTTATGCATTGGAAGCCAAGCTGGTAGGTGCAAACGGTTTTAGTATTTCTCTGCTGAGCTGCTGGCTGGAGAATTCGGAAAACATAGATGAAAAACAAGACTGCGAAATCAAAGCCTTCTCCCGGTTAAGCAAGGCATTAAAAAAAGCTTATCCCAGGTTGCCGTTACTCCTGCTGGCCGACGGCCTGTATGGCAACCAAACCGTTTTCGGGATATGCCGCAAAAATAACTGGCGTTTTATCATCACGTTCAAAGAAGGGAGCCTTAAAACGGTATGGCAGGAAATCGAGCTGCTCCTGCCGCTGCATTCCGCTCAGAAACTTGACCGTATCCGGGAAAAAAGCCCGGCCCATGGTTGGTTGAAAGAACAGGTGCAGTATATCAATGACCTGGATTATTTGAAATACAGGCTGCACTGGGTAGAATACAAGGCTTGTTACGATGAAAAAGAACCGCACGAATACTTTAGCCATATCAGCGATATAAGAATGGATAAGGTTAACGCCTGGCAAATAAGCCACCAAGGCCGTTTGAGGTGGTGTATTGAAAATGAGGGCTTTAACACCCAGAAGAACGGAGGGTACAATCTTGAGCATAAGTTTTCAAGGAAAGAACTTTGGGCAAAGAAAAACTATTACGAATTACTGCAAATCGCACACCTGATCAATCAATTGGTGGAAAAACTTCAGCATATCAAAGGTCAGCTACAGGAATGTAAAGTGACCCTGACAGCCCTATGGGAGGATATAATGGCCTGCATGAGAAGTCAAACAATTGATAATCAGGAATTAGAACAGGCGATGGAAGAATATAAACAACTCAGGTACTGACAGCTCACGGAGAACCCCTGCTCCTTAACATTCAGGGTTTAACAAAACAAGCTCCAAAGCGGGAGGTAAACTAATATTAATATCACAGCTTTATAGTCAACTGAACGGGTGCATAAAACTGCCCGGCTGAGCCCCTTTTGCCCTTAACGGTTCACAAATGTCGAAAATTATTTGTTTTATTATTTTCGGAATCGCTGACTTTTGTGATTATAAACTATTTTTGCATTCTAATTTATTAACTTTGGAGAAACAATATCTTAGATGCCGGAAATGTACAGCGCCGCTGCATTTCAAAAAACCGCGAAACTGGTTCGGGCGTAATTTGTTATTCTTTTTGCCTTTAAGACGGTTTTTTTGTGCCAAATGTGTAGCAGACAGGTACTTCCTGATGTCCGATTCCAGGTTAAAAAAGTATCACCGGGTTTAATTCCTGACAAAAAGGATCAGGATATAAAAGAAGTAAACAACATTGTTTTTTTTTTAACTATTCGTTTACAAATGTGCGTTTGCACCCGCCTTACCTTATGCCGCTAACTTTTTTCGCCATGCCAAAAACATAAGGGCGCAATTGCCGCCCAACGTAACAGTTTTATTATATTCAGCCCTGTTTTTTATCAAACAGAAAATTATACTAATTTTACTAATCGTTAAATTAGCCGCAGCAAATGCTGTTTTACATTATTTTAAAACAATTAAAATGAAGAAACTCCTGTTAATTATCATGGCATTTACAGCCGTCCACTTTTCGCTGATGGCGCAAACCACCAGCCTTTTTGATGGTAAAACCTCAAATGGCTGGCATAGCTACCTGAAAACAGGCCCCGGCGCCTGGGCCGTGGTTGACGGCGCCTTGCAACTGGACCCGAAAGCCGATGGCCAGGGCGACCTGATCACCGACAAGGAATACGAAAACTATGAACTGACCTTAGAATGGAAAATTGCCGAAGGCGGCAACAGCGGGATAATTTTTGGCGTGCATGAAGATCCTTCGTTCGACGCCACTTATCGTACAGGTATCGAAATGCAGATACTTGACGATGCAAAGGCTGAAGATAATAAACTTGCAACACACAGAGCAGGGGCATTGTATGATATGCGCGCGCCTGCGCATCCGGCAAAACCCGCCGGTGAATGGAATAAAGTAAAGATCCGTAAGCTGAACGGGCACCTTACTTTCTGGCTAAACGGCCAAAAGGTAATCGAAACCCAAATGGGCAGCCCTGAATGGCTGGAAATGCTCAACAAAAGCAAATTTAAAACATGGAAAGGCTTTGCCGCCTACCCCAAAGGCCACATCGCATTGCAGGACCATGGCGCAGTAGTTTCATTTAAGGATATTAAAATTAAAGAACTTTAGGTTGGAGATCAGAGATTGGAGGTTAGAGATTGGTTGTTCTAAGAGTTGAAATACGCAGAATATACTAATCTTTGATCTCTAATCGCTAATCACTAACCTCTAATCACTAAAACATGAGCGATATACAGATCAAAAAATCATCAACCACTTATGATGCGGTAATTGTTGGATCGGGTGCAGGTGGCGGTATGGCCGGGTATGTGCTGGCCAATGCAGGTTTAAAAGTATTAATGTTGGAGGCAGGTCCGTTTTTCGACCCGGCAAAAAGCTCTTCGCAGCTAAAATGGCCTTACGAATCGGCACGGCGCGGGGCAAGTACCAACACCCGGAACTTTGGCGACTTTGACGGCGCTTTTGGCGGATGGGACCTGGAAGGTGAACCCTATACCACCAAGGATAAAACCGAATTTTACTGGTTCCGTTCAAGGATGCTGGGCGGGCGTACCAACCACTGGGGCCGTATTTCCCTGCGCATGGGGCCGGATGACTTCAAGGGACATCATATTGACGGCTTAACCGACGACTGGCCGATAACTTATGATGATGTAAAACCTTTTTATGATAAGGTTGACCGTATGATCGGCGTTTACGGCACCGTTGAGAATTTACCCAACGAACCCGACGGGATCTTTCTGCCGCCCCCTAAACCGCGGCTAAACGAGCTGTTTATAAAAAAAGGCGCTGCAAAGGCCGGTGTGAAGGTGATTGCCGGGCGTGGCTCGGTATTAACTGAAGCTTTGCCGGGAAATAAGGACCGCGGGGCCTGTTTCTTTTGCGGCCAGTGCAACCGCAGTTGTAAAGTTTACGGCGATTTTTCGGCTTCCTCCTGCCTGGTTATTCCGGCCCTGAAAACCGGGAACTTAAAATTAATAACCAATGCCATGGTGCGCGAGGTACTTACCGATCATAACGGCCTGGCTACGGGCGTATCCTACATCAATAAGGACGATATGCAGGAGTACCAGGTAAAAGCAGGCATAGTGATACTTGGTGCAAGCGCCGGCGAATCAGCGCGGCTGCTGCTCAATTCGAAATCTGCAAACCACCCCGGAGGGCTGGCCAACAGCAGCGGGGTAGTGGGCAAGTACCTGCACGATTCTACCGGTTCAAGCGCCGGCGGATGGCTGCCACAGCTGATGGACCGCAAACGCTATAACGAGGACGGAACAGGCAGTATCCATATATACGGCCCCTGGCTTAAAGACAACAAGAAACTTGATTTCCCGCGCGGCTATCATATTGAATTTGGCGGCGGCATGGGTATGCCCGAATACGGCTTTGGTTTCGGCATGGAAGATATGAACGGCACGGTTCCCGGCCGGGATGGCAAGCCACGGGAAGCAGGCGGCTTCGGTGCATCATTGAAAGATGATTACCGGCGCTTTTTTGGTACTGGCTTTGGTATGGCGGGCAGGGGTATGGCAATAGCCAGGGCCGATAACTACTGTGAGATTGACCCCGATGTGGTGGATAAATTCGGCATTCCGGTATTGCGATTCCACTATAAATGGAGTGATTACGAGATTAAGCAGGCCAAACACATGCAGGAAACTTTCCAGTCCATAATGCATGAAATGGGCGCTATTTACGGGCCAATGGAAGGTGCGGAAACGAATTACGGTTTGGAGGCCCCCGGGCGCATCATACATGAAGTAGGCACGGTACGCATGGGCGATGACCCAAAAACATCGGCATTGAATAAATGGTGCCAGGCACATGATTGCAAAAACTTATTTGTGGTTGATGCCTCACCTTTCGTTCAGCAAGGCGATAAAAACGCTACCTGGACCATCCTTGCCCTGTCAATGCGCACCGCGGAGTACATTATCGAACAAAGAAAAAAACTGAATGTTTAACTGCTATTTGATCAACCAGAAATGAACAGACGCGACTCACTCAAAGCATTAGGTTTAGGTACCCTATCGGCAACGATGCTGCTGGAAGCCTGCAAACCCAATAATAATAAATTAGCTGAAGACACCAAAAATAAACCGGGCACAGAAGACGCCAGCCGGCAGCCCGGCGAAATTGAAAGGGATAAAAAGTTAAACGCAGAAAAGTTTTTTAACGAACACGAAATGGCTGCCATTACCGTGCTGGCGGATATAATTATCCCAAAGGACGCACGTTCGGGCAGTGCTTCAGATGCTAAAGTACCTGATTTTATAGAGTTTATTGTAAAAGATAAAACACATAACCAGGTGCCCATGCGGGGCGGTTTACGCTGGCTCGATCTGCAATGCCTTAACCGTTACGGTAAAACTTTTGTGGATATCACGGCAGCGCAGCAGCTTGAGTTAGTGAATGAAATTGCTTATCCCAAAAAGGCAAAACCCGAAATGCAGCAGGGGGTATCCTTTTTTAACCGCATGCGCGATTTGACTGCCACAGGCTTCTTTACTTCAAAAATGGGCATCGAAGACCTGGGTTACATTGGTAATACGGTCAATAAATGGGAAGGCGTACCCCCCGACGTACTGAAACAATACGGAATGGAAGGGGTTTAGGCTCTGAATAGAGTTTTATAAAATCCGGATGGGTGCAAATCAAAATGTCTCATTTTCTCACCATGTTGACATGAACCTTTGCCCTGCCGCCATGCTGGTGGATTATGTCCGGTTTTATAAAATGATACATAAATAGCCGGAAGCTATCTCAAATGTTCATAGCCCGGTTTGCTCTATCATATATGATAAAGGTAAATCAGGCTATTTTGTTTAATTATAGCATAGATAGGTTATAAATTCAAAGAATTCTTTTTTTGTCTGATCCATGATTTTTAAGATTACAGGATGCCCATGATTTTAAACTATTCATCATGCAATCCTTTAATCTTAAAAACCATGGTTCAGACAATATCTCTGTTGCTACCGCATGCCCATCGGGTTATGCTTCGGTATCGGGTTTATAGCCTATTTGTTTTCTTGGTGGGTTAGGTTTTTCCTGCTTCTCTAATAGTTCGTCCAGATACTTAAATACCAGTTCTATATTTTTATCGTGATTATCAACCTTCTTTTTGATATATGCTATCTCTAACCATAATTCGGTATTATCTAACAATATTTTGCGTAATGCAATAAATGCACGCATAATGGCTATGTTCATTTCTCTCGCCCTTTTGCTCTTTAACACGCTTGAAAGCATGGCCACCCCCGTTTCCGTAAAAGCGAAAGGGGCTGATCCCCCTAAATGCTGTTTGGAAGGTATCACATTTTGTGATACCACCGTTTCTATTTCTTCCGGGCTTAACTCAAACATAAAGTGATCCGGGAACAAGTCAATATTTCTGCGCACGGCTTGCTTATAATCCTTAAATCAAACGAATCAAGGTTCAGACAAATTTCCACCCTATTCCACCTTCCTGAAATCATAAGGGTTATACTCCACAAAATCAGCGACTTTAACCTTTACGCCCGTTACCTTGCCGTTTTGTACGGTAAAGGGGAACACAGCCTTGCCCAGTACCGGGTCGCTGAAGGTTACGTAAAAACGGTTGCCGCCCAGGGCCTGTAAACGGGCGTACATGTGCGTATGGTGTTCAAAACGAAGTTCAAGTACATTATTTTCACCCTGCACACAGGTCATGCTGCCATACAGGTCGTTAACATATTTGCCGGTATAGGCTGATAATGGCAAAGCCGCCGGGTGGTTTAACGCCACTGTATCGCGGCGGCGTTTGTCGGCGGCGTCTTCATTAGCGGTATTCATTTTAAAAAGGGACAGATAAGCATCACTATAATTATGGTAGGGCATTTTAAAATATGCATCCATTATTTCCCAGCGAAGGGCTTCAAACAAATAGTTCTGGTCGGTATTGGTTAGTATAATAATGCCGAGGTGGTCTTGCGGCGCCAACGTTACGGACGACAAATAACCGTTCACGCCGCCATCATGCATCACTAAACGATGTCCCGCGTAATCCTGTATGAACCAGCCCAGCCCATAAAGTTCAAAATTAGTCTCACCGTTAAGGTGATTTACGCTACCCACAATATCCTGGGGCTCACGGGTAGCTTTTATAGCATCCGCCGGGATTATCTGCCTTGGGCCAACCTTGCCGTCATTCAGTAATGCAAGTACCCATTTACTCAAATCGTTAACCGAAGAACTGATGGCTCCGGCAGGTGCAAGCCCGTCTATCTGGCAGTAGGGAATGGCTGATAAACGCCCGTCGATAAGCGTATGCGGTACGGTCCTGTTTAATGATTTCGGCATGTCGGCGGTAAGCGCCAAAGTGTTAATCATGCCGAGCGGTGCGAAAATATTTTCTTTGAGATACACTTCCCACGGTTTCCCGGTGACAACAGGGATAATTTGGCCCGCAGTTAAAAAAGCGGCATTGGTGTAACCCCATTTTGTGCGGAAGGGGTAGGCAGCTTTCTCCTGCCCCAGCCGCTCAATAATATCGTTACGGCTAAGGTTGGTATTGTAAAAAGTAAAATCACCCTGGAAAGTCTGGAAGCCCAGGCGGTGGCACAGCAGGTCGCGGATAACCGCCATTTCGCCGGCCGGTTTATTTTCCAGTTTAAACTTCGGAAGATATTTGGTTACCTTATCATCCAGTGAAAGCTTATTTTGTGTTTGCAGCATGGCAAGGGCAGTAGCGGTAAATGCTTTGGTATTGCTGCCAATCATAAACAAAGTATTTATATCCACTTTGTTGTTCATGCCCAGTTCCTTAATTCCGTAACCTTTCAATAAAATTATTTTATTGTCCTTTACAATGCAAACAGCGGCCCCGGGTATGCGCCAGTTCGTCATGGCCCGGTTAATGTAATACTCAAGGCTGTCTTTAACAAACTTACTCCGGTCAATTCGCTGGGCACTGCTTATGGATATTCCTGCTATGAAGAGGCTGACAACGAGAAGTATTCTTTTCATTATTTGAAATTTATTGTAAGAGGCACAAATTGTCACGAATTTAATCGAATTTCACAAATCTTAATTTCTTTTTGTGTTTAAGATCGGGTCAGAGAATTTCAGGCGACATCGCTAACCGATATAAATTCGTGAAATTCGATTAAATTCGTGGCAATTAGTGCTCTATTTGAATCTTTAAAGTGCTAATTTAACGCAAAATTTACAGAGGGATTATTTATTTATACACATAAGCGACAAATTGATGAATTTTAAATTTTACCGTAAGGGGATGTGGGCCCTGGCTTTTTTACTGATTTTATTTTCACAAAAGAATGTACAGGCCCAGCGCGGAAGAACCCATTGGGCGGCAGATGGTTACCAGTATTACCGCGTGCAGGGCGGCCAGATAGTTGAACTGGATACCCGTGACTCTGCCAAAAAAACTGTTTTGATTACCAGAGAAATGCTTACGCCATCCGGCGAGCATCCATTAAACGCAGAAAACTTTTCTGTGTCTGACGATGGCACTAAGGTGCTGTTGTTTACCAACAGTAAAAGGGTATGGCGCTATAATACCCGCGGCGATTATTGGGTTTATGACCTTAATGCAAAAACTTTAAAGCAATTGGGCAAAGACAGGCCGGCATCTTCGCTGATGTTTGCCAAATTATCACCGGATGGCACAAAAGCCGGGTATGTAAGCGAACATAATATTTTTGCGGAGGACCTTGCCAGCGGTGCAGTAAAGCAATTAACGTTTGATGGCACCATAAAGCTCATCAACGGCACGTTTGACTGGGCTTATGAGGAAGAATTTGATGCAAGGGATGGCTTCCGCTGGTCGCCGGACAGTAAGGCTATCGCCTACTGGCAAATTGACGCCGGCAAGATAAAAAACTACTTTATGCTGAATACCACCGATTCGATTTATCCGTTTGTGGTGCCTGTAGAATATCCCGTTGCCGGCGAGGACCCAAGCTCATGCAAAGTGGGTGTGGTGGATATCAGCACCGCTAAAACTACCTGGATGAATATCCCCGGCGATGCTGTACAGCATTATATCCCCCGTATGGAATGGGCGAAAAACTCTAACCAGGTTATTTTGCAGCAATTGAACCGTGCACAAAATAACAGTAAAATATTTTTAGCCAATGCAGCAGATGGTGCAGCAACGCTGGTACACGAGGAGCAGGCTAACGCATGGATAGATGCCGGGGATGGCCGCGATCCGATTGGCTGGAACTGGATAAATAAAGGAAAAGATTTTATTTGGGTGAGCGAAAAGGACGGCTGGCGGCATTTGTACAAAATTTCGGTGGACGGAAAGGAGACTTTAATTACCAAAGGCGATTATGATGTAATAGACTTCAGTTTGATTGATGAGGCAGGCGGTTATATCTATTTTATAGCTTCGCCGGATAATGCTACCCAAAAATACCTTTACCGGATAAAAATTAAAGGCGGCGCCGCCGAGCGTGTCACCCCGGCGGACGAACAGGGTACCAACGGTTATGAAATATCGGCGAACGGGAAGATTGCATTGCATACCTTCTCGAACATTTATACGTCGTACCAGGCTGAGGTAATAAGCCTGCCCGACCATAAGCATATAAGCGGGAAAGTTATTAAACTGAACCTTGCCGCCAAAAACAAACCGGAGTTTTTTAAGGTAAAAACAGTAGATGGTGTTGAAATGGACGGCTGGATGGTGAAGCCCACCAATTTCGATCCCGCCAAAAAATACCCGGTTGTATTTTATGTATATAGCGAACCGGCCGGGGCAACTGTTGCAGATGCCTACGGCGCCAGCCGCAATGGTGAGTACTTAGGCAATATGGCCGATGACGGTTATATTTATATATCCCTGGATAACCGCGGCACACCTGCGCCAAAGGGCGCCGCATGGCGTAAGGCCATTTATAAAAACATCGGTTTGGTTAATATCGAAGACCAGGCAATGGGTGCAAAAGAGATCTTAAAATGGCCTTTTGTTGATTCAACCCGGGTAGCAGTGTGGGGCTGGAGCGGCGGCGGCTCATGCACACTCAACCTGATGTTCCAGCATCCGGAGATCTATAAAACAGGAATAGCCGTAGCCGCTGTAGGCTGGCAGTTAAGCTACGATAATATTTACCAGGAGCGCTATATGGGCGTACCAATTGACAGCGCAAGCCGGGCCGTATTTATAAAAGGCTCGCCGGTTACTTATGCAAAAAACCTGCGCGGCAACTTATTGTACGTACACGGTACGGGCGATGATAACGTACACTATCGCAACGCCGAATTACTGATCAACGAACTGGTAAAATATAACAGGCAGTTCCAGCTGATGTCGTTCCCTAACCGTACACATGGCATTTTTGAAGGGCCCGGTACCTCTTTGTATTTGCAAACTTTATATACCAAATATTTAAAGGAGCATTGCCCGCCGGGAGGAAGATAGGAAGGAAGCAAATACTAATGTTGAAAGCGGATAGCTGAAAGGTTGTCCGCTTTTTATCGAACTAAACATCTAAAAAGTCCTTCAATCGTTCATAATCCTGAATCCATTCCTGAGTGATTATCGGGATACGTTCAACAACCTCTTTGCCAAAAATCGCCTCGGTTAATAACCCCATGTGCATCATATCAAAAATTCTGCACAAATAGGACCGGCCTTTTGTCCACCATGTAAACTTTGAATCAATCATCAGGTAATGGTGTATAGTTCTGTCTAATGTTTTACGAACTTCGTTTAATTCTAAACCATCTAATTGTGTTTCATAAACGCCATCAGCCACCCGGCTACCAAATGATTGGGTATAATAATATTCTTTAATTTCCCATAATGCTATAGGGTTTATTACACTTGGGAACGAGCCGTCAACTCTGCGGGACAAACTGCGAAACGGTATTTTATTTAGTGTAAATGCCGTTAATTCAGATGCTGAATATTTTAGAGGATATTCGCCAATATTTGCTTCTAACAAAATATTGACTATACCGGTAAAATAATTTGGAGCCTTTTTTTGGCCACTTTGTTTATTCAGCGGGATTTCGCATTTCGGATCATATTTTGCATACAATTGATCAAATAATTCTTTCGCTTCTGTAATATCCATTAAATTATGCTGAACATAATTACTTAATGCATCCGATCTGTAATCAAAATAATCTAATAGTAATTGACCAAATTCTGTAACCTCATTGTTGAAAATTAACTTATTCGTTTTGAAACCGACTTTATTATAAAGCGATAATATTTCATCTAAACTGTAAACTTTTATTTGGCCGGTGTTTCTTTGGGTGTATCCCAATTTTTGACTGATTAACTTAACATTTGCCCAAAATTCAGGTGTGGTATTATTTAAGTATTTAGGGTTTGGTTTCATTTAATTCTTTTTCAAGCATTATTACAAATTCAATCAGATTAGAATTCAGAGCCTTACATATTTCTTTTAATTCTATCAAATCAATACGCCTTTCTCCGGTTTCAACCTTACTTATAAATGACTGGGGCAGGTTTAAGATTTTTGCCAGCTGCGTTTGAGTTATGCCCGCATTTGTCCTAAGCCTGTAAAGTAATTCAGTAACAACTAAGTAATCTTTTTTCAGATTAGTTTTCACTTTGGAAAAATAAATCATATTTTCGCATATCCCAAAACGGAATAATAGCACATGATTACTCTTGAAGCACCTCCTTTAGTTTTGCACCGCTACTCTAAGTATGTGCCGCCAAGAAACCAATTATTAAAATGGGTAGGAAACAAACAAAAATTTGCATCAGAAATTACAAAACATTTCCCTTCGGAATTCAATAAGTATTATGAACCTTTTTTGGGGAGTGGCGCTGTATTAGCGACTATCAGACCCGCTCATGGAATTGGTTCTGACACATTTACACCATTGATGGAGATTTGGAATAAGCTTAAAAATGAACCTGATGAACTAATACTATGGTATAAAGAATGGCGGGAGCAATTGAATTTCGAAACCAAGGAGGCAGTTTACGAACGGGTAAAAAATTCTTATAACCGCAATCCAGGCGGAAAAGACTTTCTTTACCTTAGCAGGGCTTGTTATGGCGGTATTATTCGTTTTCGGAGAGATGGCCACATGTCAACGCCGTGCGGTGTTCACACTCCGATTCCTGTAAATTCGTTTGCAGAGAGGGTTACGGTTTGGCATAATAGGGTGTTAAACACTGAATTTTTGAATCAGGATTATAAAAAGACGTTTGAATCAGCTTCATTTGGTGATTTAATATATTGCGATCCTCCATATTCCCATAGTCAAAGTATATTATACGGAGCACAAGACTTTAGTCTTAAAGAGTTATTAAATGAAATTTTAAAAGCTAAAAACCGGGGCGTATTTGTGGCGCTAAGTATAGATGGAAATAAAAAATCGGGCAATACAATATGCGATCTCCCAATACCTGACAATCTTTTTGAACAGGAAATTTTCATTGACTGTGGAAAATCCATGCTTAGAAGATTTCAGGTTGAAGGTCAGAAAATGAAGGGCGAAGGTGTTTTTGACAGATTGTTGCTAACCTATTGAGAAAATGATACTGACAAATAATGTTTTTTTGAGTAAGTGCTTTAAAAGTTATTAATGAAAGCAATGAAAATAACCTTTGAGCAGAAAAGTGAAGTTTTCCCCAACCACGTGATAAAGGGCGTAAAGGAATCTTTAAAGCAAGCTGATGAAGGCCAATTGACGCAATATAAAGGAATTAGAGATATGCTGGATATGGTATGAGTTGGCAGATGCATTCATTTGTTAATCTTTCACAAATCAAAAAGCCCCTCCAAAAACAAAAACACAATTCTCGGTATTGCTAACTGCTTCATTTCCTCAACAGGGGTAAAAAACCAATCTTCTTTTAATTTCACCGGCTGGCCCATCAGCTTAATAAGCCGCACATACAGCCGCTGATGGGTAAGTACATGCTTTTTGACAACAGGGGCCTCCGGAATTATAACAGCATGGCCAAAGAATTCCCTAACCTCCGGCGATGAAATCAGTTCATCAACACTCGCCAGCGAAGCCGTTTCAATTAAGGGCAGATCATACATATTGGCCCAGATATCTTTGTCCCCCCTTTTGTTCACCAAAACGGTATCGCCATCGGTAACTAAAAAGTAGTTAAAAAATCTTTCGCGTATTTTTAGCTTGTTTAGCTTTACCGGCAAAGCGGCAACAGCGTTATTGGTATAGGCATAACAACCTTCCCGTACCGGGCAACCGGCGCAGCCGGGATTTTTAGGCTTGCAAAGCATGGCGCCAAACTCCATCATAGCCTGGTTATGCAGGCCGGGATGTTGCTTGTCGAGCAGTTCATCTGCTATTTGCTGGAAGGTTTTTTGTCCTTTGGCGCTGTTTATCGGTTCGTCAATACCAAAATAGCGGGCCAACACCCGGTAAACATTGCCATCTACTACAGCTTTTGCTTCGTTGGCCGAAAACGAAGCAATTGCCGCCGCTGTGTATTGGCCGATGCCTTTAAGCTGTATCAATTGCTCAAAAGTTTTTGGGAAATGCCCCTTATAAACTTCCTGCACCATACGGGCGGTTTTCAGCATGTTGCGCCCCCGCGAATAGTAACCGAGGCCCTGCCAGAGTTTTAATATATCATCCTCATCAGCAGCGGCAAAGCTGCTTACATCCGGGTACTTTTCAATGAAGCGGTAGAAGTAGGGGAGGCCTTGTTCCACCCGGGTTTGCTGCAAAATAATCTCTGAAAGCCATATTATGTAGGCGTCAGAAGTACTACGCCAGGGCAATTCGCGTTTGTTAGTTTGATACCACTGTACCAGCTCGTTATTGAACTCCATTCATGGCAAAAGTAATGATGCAGGGGCGTATTTGGCATCAAAAATTACCGTTTTATAATCATTTATCGCCAATAGTAAAAAAAGTATGTTAATTATTTTAATCTTTAGGAATAAAGCAATACTTTTGCAACCCCAAAACAGTTAAGTAATTATACATAAATAAAAGAAAATCAGATATGACTAAGGCAGAAATTATTACTGAAATCTCATCCAAAACAGGCATAGAGAAAGTTGACGTTCAGGAAACTGTTGAGGCGTTTTTTAAAGTAGTTAAAAATTCCATGGTTAGTGGAGAAAACGTTTACGTAAGGGGTTTCGGAAGTTTTGTTGTAAAGAAGAGGGCTAAAAAAACAGCGCGTAACATTTCAAAAAATACTGCCATCATTATTCCGGAGCACTTTGTGCCAAGTTTTAAACCAGCCAAAACTTTTGTTGATAAAGTAAGGACCGGAAATAAAGTAAGCAAATAATTTACGGGGATGTATAAAAAACAAATAGTCGTTGTAGCAATAGTTTTAGCTATTATGAGCTATTTATTTTATCAGCATCCAAAAGGACTGGTTAAGCACAACGATACCCAGGGACACACAAACAAAGCTGCGGCGCAAACAAGGCCGGCGGTAAATGTAACGGTGGCGATGGTATCTGCGGCAGCAAAAGTTGCAATCGGACCAGCACTATCCGTACAGATTGGCACCACGGAGGGTCAGTTAAAAAATGCTTCGGGCGAGGCTGAAAAACTTAGCCTTCAAAAAAAGCTGGCCAAACAGTGGGACGATGTTAATCAGGCAGGGCCTGCAGCATTTTACTACCAGGCTATTGCCCTTTCGGAAAATACTTTTGCCGATTGGATAAATGCCGGAAACCATTTTAACGATGCTTTTCGGTTTGTGCGCGATTCGGTATCGCAGCCAGCATTTGTAAGTCATGCCATTGAATGCTTTAAAAATGCTTCAAAAATGCAGCCGGAAAGTCTGGATGCCAAAACAGGCCTTGGTGTTGCTTATGTAAACCAAACCAGCCTGGGCATTACCGATCCTGACGGCGGTTCACCAATGCAGGGCATTATGCTGCTGCTTGACGTTGTAAAGCAGGATCCGGGAAACAGGGCGGCGAATTTAGGCCTCGGCCTGTTTGCCATGAAATCTGGCCAGTATGATAAGGCGGTGATGCGGTTTAAAACATTAATTGCGCAAAAGCCGGAGTTTGAGCCATATTTTTACCTTGCTGAAAGTTACAGTCAGCTGGGAATGAAAAAGGAAGCCATAGCGGCATACCAAAAGAGCCGGGAACTGATGCCAGACGCTGCTGTTGATCAGCAAATTGACAAGTATATAAAAGAATTAAAAAATTAATAACAATTAAATAACTAATATTATGCCGAGCGGTAAAAAACGTAAAAGACACAAAATGGCTACTCATAAGCGCAAAAAGCGTTTAAGAAAGAACAGACATAAAAAGAAATAAGCTGTTACCCCAAGCTTATACTCCTGTTTGTACTACAGGAAATTTTGTTTTTTACCCACTTACTAACGTGCGGTCCCGATGGATATCGGGATATCGCCATAAGAAATGGAGTAGCAGTTGATAAAGGAATTAATTATCGATTCATCCCCGAGCGGGACTACTATTGCGTTATTACAGGATAAACAACTTGTAGAGCTTCATAAAGAGCAAATCAGCAACAATTATACTGTTGGTGATATTTACCTTGGCAGGATCAAAAAGATCATGCCGGGGTTAAATGCGGCTTTTGTGGATGTTGGCTATGAGAAGGATGCATTTTTGCATTACCTGGATCTTGGTCCGCAGGTGCAAAGCCTGTTGAAACTGACCAAGCAAGTGCGTAGTGGCGGATACCAGTCAAAGCTTTTAGATAACTTTAAGCCTGATGCTGATATTAATAAGGGTGGAAAGATATCCGAGTTATTATCCAAGAACCAGCTTATACCTGTACAGATAGCGAAAGAACCTATCTCAACAAAAGGCCCGCGCCTGAGTTCAGATATATCTATCGCCGGCAGGTATGTGGTGCTGGTACCTTTTTCGGAAGTGACCTCTATCTCAAAAAAGATAAAGAGCAACACCGAGCGTAACCGCCTGCGTAAAATC
This sequence comes from Sphingobacteriales bacterium, assembly GCA_044448725.1. Taxonomy (GTDB): domain Bacteria; phylum Bacteroidota; class Bacteroidia; order Sphingobacteriales; family Sphingobacteriaceae; genus Mucilaginibacter. Next base: position 26,320 of record JBIOHE010000007.1, read on the forward strand.
GTGGAAAGCATAAAGCCAAAGCATTTTGGCGTCATCATCCGTACCGTATCAGAAGGTAAGGGTGTTGCCGAACTGCAAAAGGATTTGCTTGACCTGATATCCAAGTGGGAATCGTTTATTACCCGTCTGCCATCTATTGAGCCTGCTAAAAAAGTGCTGGGTGAGATTGACCGTACCTCAACTTTGTTACGTGATATTTTAAACCCGGATTTTCAGCATATTTATGTGAATGATAATGCGATGTTCGAGGAGGTACGTTCGTATATCCACGAGATCTCTCCCGAAATGGAGAGCATCGTCCGTTTTCATAAGAACAGCGTTCCTATATTTGAGCATTACGGTGTTGATAAGCAGATAAAATCCGCCTTCGGCAAAACAGTGAACCTGGCGGGCGGCGCTTACCTTGTGATTGAACACACCGAGGCCCTGCACGTTATCGACGTTAACAGCGGTAACCGTACGGCAAGTAAAGAGAACCAGGAGGAAAACGCTTTCCAGGTAAACAAGGAAGCTGCAAAAGAGATTGCCCGTCAGTTGCGCCTGCGTGATATGGGCGGCATTGTGGTGATTGACTTTATAGACATGCACAAGCCGAACAACCGCAAGGACCTGTTTGACTACCTGAGGGCAGAAATGTCGCTCGACAGGGCGAAACATACAATTTTGCCGCCAAGCAAATTCGGACTGGTACAAATTACCCGCCAGCGTGTAAGGCCGGAGATGAATATTGTCACCAGCGAACTTTGCCCTGCCTGCCATGGCACCGGCACCATACGCCCGACAATTTTATTGATGGACGATATTGAAAACAACTTCAATTACATCCTGGTTGAGCAAAACGAAAAAAATATTACCCTTTGCGTTCACCCTTATATCGAGGCCTATATTAAAAAAGGCATCATCAGCCGCCAGGTAAAATGGTTTATGAAATACAACCAGTGGATCAAAGTTAAAAGCAACCCCGCTTACCAGATCACCGAGTTCCATTTTTTCTCAGGCAAGGACGAAGAGATTAAGTTATAGATTTTTGATGTGTCCCGATGCCTGTCGGGATGCAGATTACAGATGTGCAGATGTTTTGATTAGCATTTGCACATCTGTAATCTGCACATTCGCAAATCTATTTCAGCATTATATTTTTAAGCGGGTAGTCAAACATTAGTTTTTCCAGGTACGGTGTTTTTAAAGCGTCTTTAAATGCCTCTGCATGTCTTAAATGGTGCATATCGCTTGATATAAAGTCCACCAGTTGCTCATCGATTAAACTTTCGGCAAGTTTTTTTGCATCCTTACCAAAATAACCGGTTAATGATATGGTATTCAACTGAAGCAGCACCCCCCATTCACGAAGGTTTCTGAACTGTTCCATATCCATATAGGGGTACCTTTCAGGATGGGCAAGTATCGGCTTATAGCCTAATGCTTTTAACCTTTGAACAACAGGGATTACATTTGGCGGTTTGCTGATAAATGAAAATTCAAAAAGCACATAATTATCGCCCATCGTCATTAACTTATGGTCATTGACCCTGCCTTCAAAAGTTTCATCAAAATAATGTTCAGCGGCAGCTTCTACTTCAATATCAATTTTCTCTTTTTCAAGTTCGGCTTTAAGGATATCGAGCGACGCATTAATTGTTCCGGCAGTATTTTTATAACAATCGGCCATAATGTGAGGCGTGGCAATGATTTTCTTTATGCCCAGCTCCATCATTTTCCTTATCAGTACAATTGAATCCGCGGGTGTTTGCGCCCCATCGTCAATGCCTGGCAGCACATGCGAGTGCATGTCAACTATTATTGAACTATAATCAAAAGTGATTCTATTTTTTACTTCACTTTTCTTAAACCAGTTAAACATTTTCAGCGGTTGTTATATTGCCCCTTATAATATTGTTGATAGTGTCCCGAAGTAACATCATTTAACCATTCTTCATTGTTAAGATACCAGTCAACGGTTTTCTCCAGTCCTTCCTCAAAAGTAATGGATGGCACCCATCCTAATTCATTTTTAAGTTTGGTGGCATCAATCGCATAACGCTGATCGTGCCCGGCCCTGTCGGTCACAAAGGTAATCAATCCTGCTGATTCTCCGGCAGGCCTGTTTAGCTTATCATCGAGTATCCGGCATAACAGCTTTATGAGGTCGATGTTTTTCCATTCATTGTGCCCGCCGATATTATAGGTCGATCCTGGTTTTGCTTTATGGAATATCAGGTCAATCGCCCTGGCATGGTCTTCAACCCATAGCCAGTCGCGGATATTTTCACCCTTTCCGTAAACAGGGACGGGTTTGTTTTGTTTGATGTTATTTATGGCAAGAGGGATCAATTTTTCGGGGAAGTGAAAAGACCCATAATTGTTTGAACAATTGGAAATTACCGTATTAAGCCCGTAAGTATCGTGATAGGCCCTTACAAAATGATCAGAACTTGCCTTTGAAGCCGAATACGGTGAATGCGGATCGTAGGCCGTTTCTTCGGTAAACATCCCGGTTTCTCCCAATGATCCGTAAACCTCGTCGGTTGAAACATGGTAAAAACGGGTTTTATCTGAACGGTCTTTCCATAATTTGCGGGCGGCGTTCAGCAGGTTGGCTGTACCTACCACATTTGTTATTACAAACTCAAGCGGGTTGGTGATTGACCTGTCCACATGCGACTCCGCGGCAAGGTGTATAACCGCATCGGGATTTTCGTCAGTAAATAACGTGTTTATAAAATCAACATCAACAATATCGCCTTTTACGAATTTATAATTTGGTTCATTTTCAATATCCTTCAGGTTAGCCAGGTTACCGGCATAAGTTAACTTATCAAGGTTAATAATGTTATAATCAGGATAGTTTTTTACGAAACGCCGGACAACGTGTGACCCGATAAAGCCTGCCCCGCCCGTAATTATAATAGTTTGCATCTTTATTATTTATAATGGATTTTCAGACAAATATTTTTCCCATTCCCAGGCAGACGACATCATCGTATCGATCCCTAATTCTGCTTTCCAGTGCAGTTCATTTTCCGATTTGGTTACATCGCCCCAAACCTGTTCTACGTCACCGGTGCGGCGGGGTCCTATTTCATAGTTCAGTTTCACCCCGGTAGCACGTTCAAATGCCGCGATAATCTCCAATACTGTGTTGCCGTTTCCGGTGCCTAAATTAAATACATCATAACCGCTGAATTTTCCGTTGACCATTAACTTTAAAGCTGCAACGTGCGCTTTGGCCAGGTCAACCACATGGATATAGTCGCGGACGCAACTGCCGTCCCTGGTGTTATAATCGTCGCCAAAAACGGTGATTTTTTCGCGCTTACCAATGGCTGTTTGGGTAATAAAGGGCACCAGGTTTTGCGGCACGCCGATGGGCAGTTCACCTATCAGCGCCGAATCATGGGCGCCTACCGGGTTAAAATACCGTAAGGCAATCACGTTTTTTACATCACCCGAAACAATGGCGTCTTTTAATATCTCCTCGGCTATTTGTTTGGTATTACCATAAGGGGACTGGGCAGGTTTTACCGGCGCGTTTTCGGTTACCGGCAATTCATCGGGCTGCCCGTAAACAGTACAGCTTGACGAGAAAACGAAATCTACCGGTTTGCTGCTATAAACACTCAATAAATTAAGCAGCGAGGTTAAATTATTATGGTAATATTTTAACGGTTTTTGTACCGATTCGCCAACTGCTTTAAAAGCGGCGAAATGGATAACACCTTCTATATCCGGTTCAGCCTTTGTAAATTCAATAAGTTTTTGTTCATCACAAATATCAAACTGGTAAAAAGCAGGTTTAAATCCTATGATCTTACTTAGCTGATCCAATATTTTGGGTTGCGAGTTCGACAGGTCGTCAACAATAACAGGTTCATACCCTGCATTTATCAATTCAACAACGGTATGCGATCCAATGAATCCTAAACCGCCGGTTACTAATATTTTAGCCATTAATGTTTGTTATAATAAGTGAAATCTTTGTGCTGTATTTCCTTTTCGGGAAGTGATTTAAAATACTCGTAAGTTATTTTCAAACCCTCGCTTCTTGAAATCTTAGGCTCCCAACCCAATATACTTTTAGCTTTAGTAATATCGGGCCTTCGTTGTTTCGGATCATCAGTAGGCAAGGGCAGGCTGATGAGTTTCTGGTCGGTACTTGTTAGTTTAATAATCTCTTCGCCAAACTCGCGTATCGTAATTTCATCGGGGTTACCTATATTCACAGGCTGTGCATAATCGCTGAATAATAAACGATAAATACCCTCTACCAGGTCATCCACATAACAAAACGACCTCGTTTGTGAACCATCGCCAAACATAGTTAATGATTCGCCACGTAATGCCTGACCAATAAATGCAGGTAAAACCCTGCCGTCATTTAAGCGCATTCTTGGGCCGTAGGTATTAAAGATCCTTACAATACGGGTCTCAAGGCCATGAAAAGTATGGTAGGCCATGGTGATAGCCTCCTGGAAACGTTTGGCTTCATCATAAACTCCCCGCGGACCCACCGGGTTAACATTACCCCAATATTCTTCGGGCTGGGGATTTACGCTCGGGTCTCCATAAACTTCGGATGTTGAAGCGATCAGCATTCTCGCCTTTTTTGATCTGGCCAGGCCCAGCAGGTTATGTGTACCCAAAGATCCCACCTTTAAGGTTTGAATCGGGATCTTTAAATAATCAATCGGACTTGCCGGTGACGCAAAATGAAGGATGTAATCCAGCTTGCCGGGCACATAAACAAATTTGGAAACATCATGATGATAAAACTCAAAATTTTCCAGTTTAAACAAATGCTCAATATTGCGCAGGTCGCCGGTGATCAGGTTATCCATGCCGATAACATGATAATCTTCTTTTATAAACCTGTCGCACAAATGCGAGCCTAAAAATCCGGCTGCGCCGGTAATCAATATTCTTTTCCGGGCTTTCATTAGCTGATCAGTTTCCTTCCTATACTGTTATAATAATACCCTTTATCTATCATCCGCTCCAGATCGTAAAGGTTACGGCCGTCAAATATCACTTTATTCTTTAGCGTATTCTCAATCTGATCGAAATCAGGGGTCCTGAAAACCGACCATTCTGTAACGATCAGCAGTGCATCAGCATCTTTCAACACTTCATACTGATCTTCTGCATAGCTTATTTTGTCGCCGAGCAAATTTTTAACATTATTCATCGCCTCAGGGTCAAACGCACTCACGGTAGCGCCCGCATTTAACAGGTCGTCAATGATGTATAAAGCCGGCGCTTCGCGGATGTCATCAGTTTCGGGTTTAAATGCCAGACCCCAGATAGCAAACTTTTTACCCTTAAGGTCGCCTTTGAAGTAATTTTTAACTTTTTCAACCAATACATGTTTCTGAATCTGGTTAACTTCCATCACCGAATTCAATATTTTAAAATCGTATTTATGTTCCTCCGCTGATTTTGCCAGCGCCTGAACATCCTTAGGAAAACAACTGCCGCCATATCCTATCCCTGAGAATAAAAAGCGCCTGCCAATACGTTCGTCGGCGCCAATGCCGCGTCGCACCATATCAACGTCGGCGCCAACCAGTTCGCACAGGTTAGCGATCTCGTTCATAAAAGAAATTTTTGTTGCCAGGAAAGAATTGGCGGCATATTTCGTTAATTCCGATGAGCGTTCGTCCATAAAGATAACAGGGTTACCCTGTCGCACGTATGGTGAATATAATTCGGCCAGCAGTTTCCGTGCGCGGTCATCCATGGTGCCAACTACTACACGGTCGGGTTTCATAAAGTCTTCAACCGCAACGCCCTCTCTCAAAAATTCAGGATTGGATACCACCGCAAACTCAACTTCGGTATTGGCTTTCATTACAGCCGTTACCTTATCGGCAGTACCAACCGGAACGGTTGATTTGGTTACAACCACTTTGTAGTCTGTAATTAATTTGGCGATATCTTTTGCCGCGCCCAATACATAACTCAGGTCGGCAGACCCATCCCCGCCCGGAGGCGTCGGCAGGGCAAGAAATATTATTTTAGCTTCTGCAATTGCATCGGCCAGGTTTGAGGTAAAATGCAAGCGTTTTTGAACAATATTCCTGTAAAAAAGCAATTCGAGCCCGGGCTCGTAGATTGGAAGCTGGCCCTCCTGCATCATTTTTACTTTTTGTTCATTTATATCTACGCATACTACCTGGTTGCCGGTTTCTGCCAAACAGGTGCCCGTTACCAGACCAACATATCCTGTTCCTACTACTGCAATTTTCATAAATTTATTTTAGTTAATTTGTTCTTTTAAGTACGCGCTTTTGAACTCCAATTGCCTTCGTTAATTTTATTGTGCCTACATTTAGGCCGTGCGAAGTTAACAATTCATTATTAAAATGCTTTTATTCTATAGTATCGGAGTTCATTTATATTTTGTGACTATCTGGCTCGCCTCGCTTTTTAATAAAAAGGCTGAGCTTTGGCTGAATGGCCGTAAAAAGCAGGCATTTGTACGTTGCGGGGATAGTATTTGGTTTCATTTTTCTTCACTTGGAGAGTTTGAACAGGGGCGTCCGGTTTTAGAAGAAATGCGGCGTATTTACCCGGAAAATAAAATAGTTATCACCTTTTTTTCGCCGTCGGGATACGAGGTAAGAAAGAACACGCCGCTGGCCGACTTTGTTTATTATCTCCCGCTCGACACTGCCAAAAATGCACGGGAATTTATTGACGCCATAAAACCAAAAATGGCCGTATTCACCAAATACGAATACTGGTACCATTTTTTTAATGAGGCGCACCGCCACGGGATACCCTTGTATATAATTTCGGGGATATTCAGACCAGGACAAATATTTTTTAAATGGTACGGCGGTTTGCACCGTAAGATTTTAAGCTTTGTAAGCTATTTTTTTGTGCAGGATGAGCGCTCAAAACAATTGCTGCTTGGTATAGGCATCAATAATGTAACCATCAGCGGCGATACCCGTTTCGACAGGGTTTGGGCCAATGCGCAGCAGCCTAAACCTGTACCTGCTGTGGAAGAATTTTGCAGGGGGCATAAAGTTTTTATTGCCGGCAGCACCTGGCCCGAAGATGAAAAGCTGTTAGTCTGCCTTGTCACGGAATACCCCGGCTGGAAATTTATTTTCGCCCCGCATGAGATCAGCGAAGAAAAAATAAATAAACTGATTGACCTTTTACCAGTAAGCTCAACCATCAGGTACTCACAACTCACTACTCACCATTCACCATTCACCA
>JBIOHE010000008.1:0-30760 GCA_044448725.1 Sphingobacteriales bacterium
ATTATATCATTTAGCTGTTTGTTTTTGTGAACTCCCCGGCAAATAAAAAAGCGACCCGGAAATACGGATCGCTTTTTTACCGGCCAGCCTAAGGCAGGCTTATTTCACTTAGTTTTGGTTGGGTTCATCACTGGGAAGCCCAACAATTTTATATGTTTTATTACCGCTGGCGTCAATCTGTTCCTGATAATAAACACCATCAGGCGATACCCATAATCTCTGGCCGCTAACCTTTATCTTCCGGCAATCGGGAGGTAACTGGGTAACAATATCACCCATTTGCGGGCCCTGCTGCTGGTCCTGAACTTGCGTCCCATCGGTAGTATTCAACTCACCGTCCTTACCGGCAACTTCGTAAACAACGGTGCCATCGTCTTTTGTTACCGGCATGTAATAAACCCCATCCACTTCATAATACTGTACGCCATTAATCACAATGGATTTGGCATTATCGGGCAAGGTTGCCAGCTGCGCCCCAATCGGGGGTTCAACAACGGTATATTCATCATTGTTATATTGATAATATAAGCCGTCAGAATAAAAATATTCATAATCGCCCCAATAAAAAGGATAATAACCGTAAGGCAAAACACGGCACCTGTACCCTAATCTTGGTTGGTAATAGGTTCCATAATACCCGCGGTTATTGTAATAATATCCATGGTTGCCCCAGTAACTGCCATAGCCTATTTCCGGCGATGTGCGGTAGGCAGTTACGCCACTGTATCCTCTATTGCCTGAACGTGGCTGATAGCCGCTATTTCCGTTTACCCCAACACCCTGCCTTGGTGCGTACCCATTGTTGCCGTTAACAACACCCCCCTGGCGGTTTACAAAGCCTGAATTTCTTTGCGGCACATTTGTGCTGCGCTGGACATTGCCCGAACCATTTGCAGGCCTGTAGCCGCCATTACCACCGCCAACAGATGGCCGGGACGGACTAACGCCGCTGCCGCCGCCTGGCCGTGAGACACTGCTGCCACCACCGCCACCCGAAGGCCTGGCGCTTGATGTGCTGCTACCGCCGCCACCTGCAGACTTGCTACCGCCACCACCACCGCTATTGGTGCGCTGTGCACCGGCCGGGAATGCAAAAAATAAGCATATAACTATGCCGGAAGCGGTTTTAAGTAAATTTTTATAGGTCATTTTCATGATTTTAGATTATTGAAATAATCGTTTGTTTTTTAGCCTGTTATGACTGAAATATAAATTTAAGACTAATGTTGTGTTAAACGGTTTAATGCTAAATAAATTATTTATAAATATAAAAACAAATAAGGGCGTTTTATAATAAACCTGACGTTTGTTACAAACAGTAGATTCAACCCTGTACTTTCGCTATTTATCCAGGTAAAAAGGCAACTCATCTGAATTTATGCCGATATTTATGCTGATTTAAGCAGTTTTGTTCGATATGAGCATTCCTCAATCTAAATATTTCAACCAGCCCTATTTTAAAACCAATTTGATTTACGGATTGGTGGGTATAGCTATAGGGTTGCTTATATGCGTATTTGAATTAGCCATAGGCGGTCAATTAATTTCTGTTAATGATGCCATTTCAAACCTGATCTTTAGTACAATCATTACCCTGAGCATTGTCAATTCTGTTTATCTGTTTACCAGTTTTTTGGGATCAGAACAAAAATCCCCGTTGAGTTCTGTGCTGGTGTACTATGGTTGTGTTATATCAGGTTCTTTTATTGGTATTGAGCTGTCATTCCTGATAATATCCTTAATTTTTCATATCCCCTACCATTTTTTAAACCACTTCGGCTATTATCGGTTCAGTTTTTTTATAGCGGTTATTGTTAGTACCGTTATCTATTTTTACGTGACACAAAGGGCCACTTTGAGTGCGAGGCTAAGGGAAAAAGAACTTGACCTTGTTAAAGCGAAACAGTTGATAACACAGGCCGAACTACAGACGCTCCAATCAAAAATAAATCCACACTTTTTGTATAACTCACTCAATTCAATTGCCAGCCTTATTCGCGTGGATGCAGATAAAGCAGAAGATATGACGCTGAAACTATCGCGCTTATTCAGGTACAGCATTAACTCGCCACAGGACAACATGGCAGAGGTAAAAGAAGAAATTGAGATTGTAAATACCTATCTGGCGATAGAAAAAATAAGGTTCGGGGACAGGCTGAACTTTGTACTCCACATTGACGATTTGGTTAAAAACATAAAGGTGCCCCGTTTTTTAATTCAGCCATTGGTTGAAAATGCGCTGAAACACGGGCTTAATGACCTTGCAAATAACGGGGCGCTGAAAATTAGCATAACCGGGGTTAATGAAAACATAGTGATCTGTATTGCTGATAACGGCAAACCCTTCCCCGCAGAACTGCATATAGGCTACGGACTGCAGAGTACTTACGATAAATTAAATTTGCTGTATGCTGAAAATTATGAGGTGCAGATAATGAATTTCCCCGAAAAACAGATAAGGATAATAATCCCGGCAACGCAATGAAAAAAAACTGGAGAACGTTGATTATTGATGATGAGCAATTAGCGCGGCAACGATTGACACGTTTGCTGGAACCTTATGATTTCATTGATATTATAGGCGAAGCCGTAAACGGACAGGATGGTCTGGAAAAAACAGATGAACTACTGCCTGACCTTATTTTTTTAGACATAGAAATGCCTGTATTTAACGGGTTTGAAATGCTTGGCCGGTTAAAACACCAACCTAAAGTTGTTTTTGCAACAGCCTGGGACCAGTACGCCGTAAAGGCTTTTGAAGAGGACTCTGTTGACTATTTGTTAAAGCCTGTTGAAACGGCCCGGCTGGAAAAAACGATAAAAAAACTGGGGCAAATGCAACAACAGCCACTGGATTATTTGTCGCTGGCGGCGCTGATTAAACAGTATCAGCTAAAAAAAGATATCAGAACTTTAACTGTAAAAATAGGCGACAAAATATTGCTGATTAAACCGGAAAACATCATCTATACGGAAGCTGATGATAAATATGTATTCCTGCATACAACCGACGGCAGGGAACACCTGATAGATTTTACTATCAGTTCACTCGAAGAAAAGCTGCCCGAACAATTTATCCGCATCCACCGCGGCTATATTATTAATACCGATTACATTAAAGAGATCAGGAAGAGTTTTGACGGGGCTTTTGTTTTTGTGATGAACGATGCAGGAAATACAAAGCTAAAATCAAGCCGGTCGAACAGGGAACTATTGAGGGAAAGGTTTGGCATATAGCCGAAGCTCCCTAACCCGTGAGCGTTCGAAAGGATTATAAAAAGCAACGGACACGTGCGATTCCCTTCCGCCAGCTGGCGGAGCAGGGAGGGGTTTCGCCGCGTGCTTTTCACGCGTATAAACCCCTCCCTGCCACTTCACAGGCAGCCCCACCCCTCCCGAGGGTTTAAGTTAACCCACAAAATCAGGGGCAAATAGTGCTTCGTTAATGTAAAATCGGCTATCACCAAACGTTCCTATGGAACGTAAAAGCGGTTTTTTATTCAATTTCTACCAACCAGGCGCCCGTATCGGACGCTTTTTTTTGTCTTTCACCCCAGCGGGGCGTATGGTTGGTAGAAAAATCCGAAGAGTCCAAACGCGTTCCGTAGGAACGCTTCGTGAAATAGACAACTTTATCCGTCTAACCAAGTTCTGTCGGTTAACTTAAACCCGGGGGGGGGAATTTAGCTACAATTACACGTTTCGAATACTCAAGCCTCTAAAGGGGGAATCCAATCCCCCCTTTTAGAGGCTGACTGTTTGGCTTATAAATCTTCAGCAATAAACAAAAACAGCTCATCAAAGCGCAGGATGAAAAAACCATCATCAGTAGTTTTATAGCGATGTTCCTCTATTTTTTCAAGACCGGTAAATTCAAGTTTGCCCGCCGGGCTTAATAAGTCAATTGTCTCCCCTGCTGGTTTCCACTTGCTGAAACCGGGGTTAACTGCAAATATTTTTTTATGGTCGTTGAAAATAACCAGGTTGATCTTATCTGCAAAAGGTTCATAGTCCTTTAGTTTTAGTTCATCGGTGATAATATTAACAGCGGAATATTCATCACTGCCAAGATATTTTAAAGCAGCAGTTGTTACGTTATCATCCCCGCAAGGCATCAGTTTTACATCCGATTGTAAAACATCATCCCTTCCGTCAGTAATTATCCAGTCTATCTTAATCCCTTTAACAATCAGTTTTTCGGCAGTTTGCGGCGTGGCTATCACCGTTGGGCTCCATTCAAGCAATTGCCCAAGCAACTCATCGACGAAATTATCAAGCCCCAGCACAAGCAATGCGGGTTCCTGTTTTTCGCGTACAACGTGGTGAGATGACATGATTTTTATATTGTCTGAACTCGAATTTGTAGAATTTTGGAATTTACAGAATTAAAAAAATTCACATAATTCTTTAATTCCATAAATTCGGGTTCAGACCAAATATATCAATATATCTTCTGATAAAAGTCTTTAAATGCTCTTGCCGGGTCAGCAGCCAGATTAACGGCTGCTGATACGGCTATACCGTAAACCCCGGTTGCTATCAGGTTGTCTGCATCACTTAGTTGTATGCCGCCTATAGCTATAACGGGTATGTCAATTTCAGGGTGTTTTTGCAATTCGCGATAGCCTTCAAAGCCGAGCAGCGGGGAATTATTTGGCTTGGTATCCGTATGGGCGAAGGGGCCGAATCCGCAATAATCCACAACCCCGGTATTTTGTACCGCCAGCAGCATTGGAATATTTGCGGCCGAAGCGCCAAGCGTTTTATCATCGCCGATACTAACCCGGATAGCCTTAAAATCGGCGTCAAAATCCTCAATATGCACACCCTGGGCGTCAACCCTGCCGAGCAAATGGTAGTGATTGGTAATAATCAGCGTTACGCCCCAGGCGTCGCAAATAACCGCTATATCATTGATCTCATCAACAAGCTCATCATCTGTCTTTGTCAGGCAACGGTACTGAATCCAGTTAGCACCCGCCTGGCAGGCTATGTTAACCTGCTCCAGGTGGCTGCGGTTTGGCAGGTCCCGGGTGAGGTAGTGGAATTTAGAGATATATTTCTTCATGTGTTTTAGTCTGAACCATGATTTCCCTGATTAAAGGATTTCATGATTTTTGTTTATTGTTATTAAAATTAATCATGGCAATCTCAAAATCCTACGAATCATGGTTCAGACAATTTCGGACTACTTAATCAACACTTCGCTAATTGGCTTTCCTATACTTCCGTTAGGAGCCTGAATGTGTAATAATGCGGCAACGGTTGCGGCAATATCTGTCATGTGGGTTTCGCGGGTAAGGCTGCCGTGTTGTACGCCCCATCCCATAAATACCAGCGGGATATGGCTGTCATAAGGGTTCCATGTTCCGTGGGTTGTTCCGGTTGGGCCGCCATCCGCAGAGCCATGCCCGGTAAACCATCCCGGTTTTAATATGATCTGTATTTCGCCGCTGTGTTCAATGCTATAGCCGTTTACAATGCGGTTACGCAACTCTTCAGGAATAGCTGCTGTTTCAGCCTTTTTCATATCTACCGCAAAGGCTACTGCTGGCAGCTTCTGTAAAAAAGCAATGCAATCCTTTTTTATATCTTCTTCGCTCAATTGCTGTTCAGTTATCACTTTGTAGTTTAAGTTTACCTGATAATCATTAAGCCCGATCACCAGCCTGTCGGCCTTATATTTTTCGGATAATAATTTGTTCATATCCTTTAAAACAGTACCGTCGTCCCAAACACCTGCCGGGATATTATGATCATTTAAGAAAGCCGTATTATGGGCCGCTCCGTGGTCTGCGGTTAAAAATATGGTATAATTCCCCTTGCCCACTTTGGCATCCAGATAAACTAAAAAGTTGGCTATCTCACGGTCCAGGCGCAAATAAGTATCTTCAATTTCAACAGCATTTACCCCAAACTGGTGACCGATGTAATCGGGAGAGCTCAGGCTGACAGCTAAAAAATCAGGCGACTGGTGCTGGCCCAATTGTTCGGCATTAACGGCTGCAACAGCAAGGTCGAGCGTAATCGTATTTCCGTAAGGCGTTGAGCGGATAAGACCCAGGTTCCCCTTATAAAGCGCCGAAGTTTTTACAGGCAAAGTAGGTGCATTTGTGCCTTTAAATTTTCCTTCATACTTGCTGTTATCAGGGGTGCTCTGCAGGTAAGTATCAATAGGGTATAAAGTATTCCAGTCAAGTTTCAGATAGTTTTCGGCTAATTTCTGGTCGTTAAAATCCTTTACCCATTGCGGCAGCTCTTTCATATAATAAGTGCTGGTAATCCAGTTACCTGTTTTATCATCAAACCAGTACGCGGCGTCGGCGGTATGACCACCCGGTAAAATTCCGCCACGGTCCTTCAAAGCAATACCGATCACTTTTGAGCGGAAATTGGTCGCCAGTTTCAGCTCATCGGTTACGGTAGTTGTAAGCAAATTGCGCGGAGACATTTTTCCCGTATTTGAGGCGCTTCCTACCGTTTGTACAGAAGTATCTTCGGTACAATAGGTTGATCTCCCTGTCGCCTGAATGATCCAGTCATTCCCTGCAATGCCATGAATAGCCGGTACCGAACCTGTATAAATACAAGTATGGCCGGCTGCTGTTACCGTTGGTATATAATCAACCTGGGTATTTTCGCATGTAAAGCCTTCGTTTAATAAGCGTTTAAATCCATTATCCTGATAACGGTCGTAATAACGGTAAAGATAGTCCCAGCGCATCTGGTCAACCACAAGGCCCACTACCAGTTTAGGGCGGGGGAGATCAGTAGCAGTTACAGTGGCAGCAGCAGTTACTGTTGCAGTGTGTGCTAAAGTCTTTTTCTTTTTTGTTTGTGCCGATACGGAAACCGCGGCAAAGGCAAATAGTATAAAGAGTAAATGTTTGATCTTCATTTTTAAATTTTTAAGCAGCAAATATCAGTAAAGCAATTAAAATACAATGTGATATTAATGTTAACATACGGATAACATTTCCGGTGAAAAGCAATGCTACAAAAACGTTAACAATGCGTGCTGACTTGCAGTATGTATATCCCTCCAAACCTGGTTAATCTCCGATTCAGTATTGGCAGCAATTAATCCGCAATAAGGGTAAAGCTGGTCAACACACTCCCTTGCCGTTTTGGCTAATGTACGGCTTGTTTTGCTCACCGCTTCCATTGTTACAACATCCGAAAAACCGCTTTCCTTCAACCTTACCCACGATTGATCAACAGCCCTGTAAAATGATTTTCGGATTTTGCCGAGTTTATTTTCGTGTTTAACCCAAAGCTCATTAAGTAAATTCTTCTGTGCTGTGGACAGATTTACCTGTTCCTGTTTCTCCTTGAATATTGCAGCACACAGATCCATAAAATGGATGGCCATACCCGAAATATTTGCCGCCAGCGTGGCTTCCGCCAATTGTAAAAAAGGATATTGGTACAACGGTGTATTAACTATTGCAGCATTGGCGTCAATCTTAAAACAATGCAGATCGTTTACCTCTAAATCCTGCACTTCAAAGGCATCGCTGCCCGTGGCTATCATCCCGGTGTATTTCCATGCAGGCAAAATGTTCACTTTGCTGCGTTCAAATATAAAAGGCAATATCAAAGGGCCGCCGTCCTCATTTAAAACGACACCGTCGCCGTTTTTTATAATACAATTGGCAGTAAAATGGCTTGCGTGATGCGCACCGCTGGCATATTTCCATTTGCCGCTGATTTTATACCCGTTTGGTATAGTCATGGCTTCGCCGGTTGCGGCGCCGCTGCCGGCAAGGCATACATCCGAAGAACTAAATATTTCGATAGCTTTTTCCCTGGCAATAAAACCACCAAACCATCCTGCGCCGCAGCATAAAGTAACCACCCAGCCCAGGCTTCCGTTTGCCCAGCTGATGCTTTCTTCGATTCGGACCAGCTCGGGAATCGATTTTTCGAGTCCCGAATAAACAGCCGGAACAAGCAGTTTAAACCATTTTTGTTCGTAAATAATGGCCAGCTGACCGGGATGGATCTTGCCCAGCCGTTCGGCTTCAAACGCTAATTCTCTGATTGTTTTTACTATCCCGGCATTTAAAAGCGCTGCCGGATGTTCGATTTTCATAGGGTCAATTTTAAATAGCCAAAACGGGTTGCGGGTTTTTGCAGATTTTTATCCATTTATATAAGCCACCAAAAGCAATTACAAACAAAAACAGGGTAAGCGCTGCAAAAAGTGGCAGTTGTTTATAAAACAGCAGCGGTATGGCAAACAAATTCGAAACATTTAAGAAAATCCAGTTTTCTATTTTTCGTCTTGCCAGGAGCCACATGCCGGCCCATGCAGTTGATGATACCAATGCATCCCAAACCGGCACGTTAGACGGCGTGAAATTTTTAAGCAGCAGATATAAAATCAGCCAGCCACCGATAGCGACAGACAAACTGATAAGCCATTCGTTTTTACCCGACCACGAGACAACGACCTCCGGGCCTTGCTTCTTTTTTGCCCAATGGGCCCAGCCATAAATGCTCATTACCAGGTAATAAACATTTAAAGCTGAATCGGCATAGAGTTGCACTGTGAGCAACAGGTATATCGCGATGATGGTACCTGCAATACCTGTAGGGTACAGCCAGATGTTATCATAAAGCGCAAACAAAACTTCGGCCACACCCAATACAACGGCAAGCCATTGCAACAAGCTGGTCTCCTTAATTTGTTCGCTGAAAAGCTGAAGCCAATGGTGCATAAACAACATTAAAACTTAAGGTTTAACCCAAGTAAAAAGTTTACCGGCGCCTGCGGGAAGAAGTAGTTATAGTTCACAACCTTTCCGCCTTCAATATCCGGGTAAGTAGCACCATCCGACTGATACTTTTCGCTGAAAATATTGTTAACAAGCAAGCTTACCCCAACATTTTTTACTCCCTTCATACTGAAATTATAGTTAAGCCTTATATCGTTTACCAGATACCCGTCGAGCGACCGGCTTACAGTTGAGGTATTATCCAGGTATTGCCGGCTTACGTACTTGGTAATAAAAGCAATTTCGGCATTTTTAACCGGGTGATAGCTAATGGTGCTCGCACCTGTAAAATCAGGCGAGTAAGCGATGTTGCTTGTTTTGTAAAGCGTTCCGTCCAATGTGCCGGTGTCATAGTTTTGCAGGTATTGCTCAAAGTTTTTTACTTTGTTGGTGCTCACTGTCGCGTTTACGTACCAGCTTAATGGCTGGGCTATTTTTACGCGGGCACTGGCTTCAAGACCTGCGCGGTAACTGTCTTTTATATTGGTTCGGATAGCCTGGCCAACATCATCAAGCGCCCCGGTCAACACCAGCTGATTTTTGTAAAGCATGTAAAACCCGTTAATGCTCCCGCTAAAAGTGGTTTCATTGATCCGGTAACCCAGTTCCAAATCTTTCAGGTTTTCGGGCATTGGGCGGCTTTGCGGCGAAGAATTGGTATAATCGCTGCGGTTGGGCTCATGGTTGCCTACGGCTATCGAGGCATATACATTACTATTATCGTTGAGCTGGTAAGTAATACCGGCTTTGGGATTAAAGAAGTTAAGCTGAACCGCTTGCTGCACATTGTTGAGATTTTCATCAAAGCCTAAAAACGAGTAATAAATATGACGGTATTGCAGATCTGCATATAACAATACTTTGCCCAAACGATATTCTGCGCGACTAAAAATATTAAAGTCTGTTTTTTTAGCATTATTGCGTGAGTATTCATAATCGGGCGGAATATTGGTGCTTTCCTGTGTCCACTCTATATTATTATAGTGGGCGCCTTTGTATTCGTTATAAGCGCCGCCTAATGTTGCGTCAAAGTCCTTGTTGGGCTTATAGTTCAGGTTATAAGTAATGCCGTAAAAGTCGTTGTTAAGCCATAAGCGGCGTACCAGGTCTGTCGCGTCAATAGCAGTGCCGCCCACCACTACAGGCGTAACCCCGTAGTTCTTTAACGAATCGGCATTCCTGTATTCCTCATAGTAACCAAAGCCCTTGGTATAGTGCAAAGCCCCGCTGAAAGACAGCTTACCGCCCAGCTGCTGGTCGTACAGCAACTGGTAATAATTTTGGGTGTAATTATCGGTCTGGTTTTTATAAAAGCTGTTGCTTGAATTAATGTACCCCAATTCATTATACCTGCGGTTGCCCGCCTTTACACTGTCTTCGGGTACGCCATCCCAGGCCTGGTAAGTTTTTTCGTAACCCGAAAATACATTTAACCGAAGCACGCTTTTTTTACCGTAATAAGCGCCGCTTAAAAAAAATGATTTCAGATCGGAGGATGCGCGATCGATGTAACCGTCGGAACGCATCCTTGATAGCCGGCCATCAAAGCTAAAATGATCGCCGAGTAAACCGGTTCCGAAACCAACAGTATTTTTTACCGTTCCGTATGATCCGGCCGAATTATTCAGCTCGGCATAAGCGGTATCGTGCCTGGTTGTTGTTTGTATGTTGATGCTTGCGCCGAAAGCGCCCGCGCCGTTTGTGGAGGTACCAACGCCGCGCTGCACCTGGATATTTTCTACCGACGAAGCAAGATCAGGCAAATCTACAAAATATACACCCTGGTCTTCCGCATCATTTAACGGGATGCCGTTCAGCGTTACGTTGGTACGTGTAGCGTCAGAGCCACGGATGCGGATACTGGTGTAGCCTACACCCGCTCCCGCGTTTGAAGTTACTACGGTTGATGGCGTCTGTTCCAGCAAATATTCAAAACCCCGGCCGGTATTATTTTTATCAATGTCTTTTTTATTGAGGTCGGTAAAAGCGGTAGGTGAATTTTCAGTAGCGCGGGTAGCAGTTACCGTAACATCTTCGGTAAAAAGCATGCCGGGTTTTAGTGCAAAATCACTTACTGCATCGGCGTTTAATAAAACATTTCTGGTAATGGATCGATAACCGATGAAGGAGACTTTCAATGTGCAGGCACCACCTTTCAGATTATTAAAATGATACTTGCCGTTAGCGTCTGCAATAATGCTTACAGCTGGATTTGACAAGCTGATAGTTGCGCCGGACAGTGCTTCGCCGGATTGCAGGTCAGTTACTTTCCCCGAAAGGGAAAATTGGGCCGCCGCCATAAAAGGCAGCAGCAGGGCGAAAAACGCCGAAAATAAATTTTTCACGAATGATTAAAAATTAATTAGTTAAACCATCTCCGCATCAGGGCGAATACGCAGTACACTTAACTTGTTACCTCTCCCTACGCCGGCATTACCCGGATCAGGTGTATGTGGTGAATTGTAGAGACACAACATTTTGTGTCTCCTTCTTCCGGGTGTTCAAGACGCAAAGTATTGCGTCTCTACATTTGGTTTATTCACAACAACGGGTTTGATCTCAGCCTGTCTTTCAGTTTGGTAAAATAACCTGCAGATTATTTTGCGACCAAAGCAAGGCACCCCTTGAGAATTATTGGGCAAAGATAGTATTTGATTTCGGAATTTCAATTTCGGAATGAAATGAAATATCTTTATTTTTGATTAAATAAAACGTGATTATGTCGGCAATTGAACTGAAGGAAAAGTTGATGGAGAAAATCAATGGTATTGACGATGAGGCGTTGTTACACGAAATAGCTGACTTCATTGATTTTGACGTGGAAAGCGATGGTGTATATGTATTAAGTCCGGAGGAGGTAGAAGCAATTAAGGATGGCATCGACCAAATAGAAAGGGGGATGGCGATATCAAATGAAGAGGCGCGTAAAATTTTTGATAAATGCCTCGGAAAATAGAATGGTCGCCAAGAGCGGTCCAGGAGTGGGCCAAAATATTGACATATTGGATAAAAAGAAATAAATCGAACGGGTACAGCTTAAAACTTGATCGGCTATTCGTTGAAAAATTTGATATAATTATTAATGCGCCGGATACGGGCAGGTAAACTGATTTTTCGATGGTGCGGATAAAGATTATTCGTCATAACAAAGTATATTACCGCATTTATCCCGAAAAAATAGAAATCCTTGCTATTTGGGATACCCGACGAAATCCCAAAAAGTTCAAACTGTAGAAATAATTAAAGATTAAACCCAACAAAAAACCCTTCACCCTTTACCTTTCGCCTTTCACCTCAAAACGCACTTTCTGATAAAGCTGACCAAATCAACTAACCGTTATCTCACCCCTGAGATCCGTTTCCAGGTATTCTTTAACCAATTTGGGGTCGTCATACTGGCCTAACAGGTACATCATTTTTGTAACTGCCGATTCGTAGGTCATATCGTAACCATTGGCTATGCCGATGTCTTTTAAATGGCGGCTGGTTTCGTAGCGACCCAGTTCAACGGTGCCCACCTTGCATTGCGATATATCAAGGATCACTTTACCGCTTTTAACGGCATTTTTAAGCAGGTTGATAAACCATTCATCAGTAGTTGTATTACCTGCGCCAAATGTTTCCATTACAATGCCGCGCACGTCTGCTGTTAAAATAGTTTCAACCACTTTGGGGCTGATGCCGGGATATAGTTTCAGCACTGCTACATCGCTTACCAGGTTTTTGTGCACCTTTAGCGGTTCCCCTTCCTGCGGGTGCCTGATGTCGTTCAAACTGAACTTAAGGTGTACGCCTGATTCGGCCAGTATGGGGTAGTTGGGTGAGCGGAAAGCTTCGAACTTGGATGAGTTATATTTAAACGATCTGTTGCCCCTGAATAATTTATAGTCGAAATAGATACAAACTTCGGGTACCCGGGCGCGGTCGTGTTTTTTTGCTTTGGCTATTTCTATAGAAGTCATTAAATTTTCCTTGGCATCGGTGCGCACTGCGCTTATGGGCAGTTGCGAACCGGTAAAAATTACCGGTTTACCAAGATCTTCGAGCATAAAACTTAATGCGGAGGCGGTAAATGCCATGGTATCCGAGCCATGTAATATTACAAAGCCATCAACAGAATCGTAATTCTTTTGAATTAAACCCGCAAGATCGCTCCATATAGCGGGGTTCATATTGGATGAATCAATGATCTCATCAAATGAATGTACCTTTATTTTACAATTCAGTTTCTCAAGCTCCGGCACATTATCCATTATCTGCTCAAAATTGATCGGTTTGAGCACCTTGGTCTGGGGGTCGCTCATCATACCTATTGTTCCTCCGGTATAAATGATCAAAATCTGGCTCATGCGTATTCAGTTGTGTGTTAATCGTTCAGTCCATGGCCGATAGTCCATAGACCATGGTAGTTTTGTTTTAAAGCGTTCAAAGAGTATAGTAAGCCATGGACTATCGACCATGGACTATCGACAAAAACACCCACTCATACACCAAAAATCAGCCTTGAATTTTCTGTGGTTATTTCGGCCACAGTTTCCGGGTCGGTTTGGTGCAGCTCAGCCACCTTTTGGGCAACATAAATCAAGTACGAACTTTCATTTGGTTTGCCCCGGTACGGAACCGGCGTAAGGTACGGAGAATCTGTTTCTAAAACTAAATGATTTAAGTCAATTTGTTGTACAACTTTGTCGAGTCCGGAGTTTTTATAGGTAACAACGCCCCCGATTCCAAGATAAAAACCTAAGCTGATGACTTTTTCGGCCTGTTCCAGCGTCCCGGAAAAACAATGGAATATGCCCCTTAAATTTTCATCCTGTTCACTTTGGAGCACTTCAAAAACTTCGTTAAATGCATCGCGGCAATGAATAACTATGGGCAATTTTAATGATTTTGCCCAGGCGATTTGTTGTTTAAAAGCCAGGATCTGCGCTGGCAAAGTAGTTTTATCCCAATACAGGTCGATCCCGATTTCGCCTATTGCAACTATCTTTTGCTGATCAGCGGCTGATTTTATTATATTTAATTCATCTTCCCAACCCTCTTTCACTGAACAGGGATGCAGGCCAAGCATCGGGAAACAGATCTCCGGAAATGATTTTACAAGGGAAAAAACCAGCGGGACGGATGATGCATCCACATTGGGCAGAAACAGGCGGTTGACGCCGTTGTCGTTGCAGCGTTTTATTAATTCAACCCGTTTGGCATTATCTGTTTCGTAGTACAGATGGGTATGGGTGTCAGTTAAAATCATGCGGCAAATTTAAGTATCTACTCCTGAAAAAACTCATTTAACCACTGCTTTTCCCTTTCTGCTTTCTCCTTTCCCCTCAAACAACTATCTTAGCCCTCCCAACCACAATAATGCAAAATGAGAACGTTAACCTGTATATCCGCAGCTGTTTTAATTTGCAGCTTTGCCTGTGCCCAACAAATGAATAATCAAAAACTAAATTACCCCGCAACAAAAAAGGTCGATACCGTTAATACTTATTTCGGAACCGCTGTGCCCGATCCTTACCGCTGGCTGGAAGACGACCGCGCCGCCGATACCAAAGCCTGGGTGCAGGCCGAAAATAAGGTAACGCAGGGCTATCTTTCACAAATCCCGTACCGGGATGCCATGCACAAGCGCCTGGAGCAGTTGTGGAACTACGAAAAATATAGCGCGCCCTTTAAGGAAGGCAAATACACTTATTTTTATAAAAACGACGGACTGCAAAGCCAGTCCGTTTTATGGCGGCAGGTGGGCGACGGTGCGCCGGAGATTTTTTTAGACCCCAACAAGTTTTCGGCGGATGGCACCACATCCCTGCAGGGTATCAACTTTACCAAAGACGGCAGTATGGCCGCTTACCAGCTCTCCGAAGGCGGCAGCGACTGGCGCAAAGTGATCGTTATAAAAACGGAGGATAAGGCCATAGTGGGCGATACGCTTACCGATATTAAATTCAGCGGGATAGCCTGGCAGGGCAACGAAGGCTTTTATTACAGCAGTTACGATAAGCCCGGCAACGGGTCGCAATTATCGGGACTTACACAGTACCACAAACTGTATTATCACCGTCTGGGCACGCCGCAAAGCAGCGATAAGCTGTTATTTGGCGGTGAAGAAACAAAACGCAGATATATCGGCGCCTATTTAACCGAGGACGAACGTTTCCTGGTGATCACCGCCGCCAATGAAACCACCGGCAACGAACTTTATATCCGCGACCTCAGCCTGCCGGGCAGCGGGATCATAAAGGTGGTGGATAATTTTGATAACGAACATAGCGTGCTGGATAATGCGGGCAGTAAACTGTACATAATTACCAACCTGTACTCGCCCAATTTTAAAATAGTTACCGTGGATGCGGCAAACCCTAAACCCATCAACTGGAAAGACCTGATCCCGACTACCTCCAATGTGCTGACTGCCTCTACCGGGGGCGGCAAAATTTTTGCAGAGTACCTGAAAGACGCCACCTCATTTGTGGAGCAGTACGATATGGATGGCAAGCTGGAACGTACCATCGCCCTGCCGTCGGTGGGTACTGCCGGGGGCTTCGGCACCAAAAAAGAAGAAAAGGAAACCTATTATACTTTTACCAGTTACGTTTATCCGCCCACCATTTTTAAGCTGGATATTGCCACAGGGGTATCAACTGTTTATAAAAAATCGGAGGTGCAGTTTGATCCGGAGCAGTTTGAGAGCAGGCAGGTATTTTATCCCTCGAAAGACGGCACCAAAATACCAATGATCATCACCTGTAAAAAAGGAACGAAACTGAATGGCAAAAACCCCACCCTGCTTTATGCTTACGGCGGTTTTGGTATCAGCCTTACGCCTGCCTTTAGTACCAGCAATATCATTTTACTGGAGCATGGCGGCATTTATGCTGTACCAAACCTGCGCGGCGGCGGCGAGTACGGCGAAAAGTGGCATAAAGCGGGTATAAAAATGAAAAAGCAGAACGTGTTCGACGATTTTATAGCCGCCGCCCAGTACCTCATTAAACATAAATATACCTCGAAAGATTACCTGGCTATTTCGGGCGGCTCAAACGGCGGCCTGCTTGTCGGCGCGGTAATGACGCAGCGGCCCGACCTCTGCAAAGTAGCCCTGCCGGCTGTGGGGGTGTTGGATATGCTGCGCTATAACCAGTTTACCGCAGGCGCGGGATGGAGCTATGATTACGGCACCGCTGAAGACTCGGAAGACATGTTTAAATACCTGTATCATTATTCGCCCTACCATGCATTAAAACCAAATAATTACCCTGCCACCATGGTCACCACCGCAGATCATGACGACAGGGTGGTTCCTGCCCATTCCTTTAAATTTGCCGCCCGCCTGCAGGAATACCAGCAAGGTACCGCGCCCGTGATTATCAGGATTGAAACAAAGGCTGGTCATGGCGCCGGCCAAAGCACCGGGCAGGTAATCAGCGGCCAGGTAGATAAATGGGCCTTTATGTTTTGGAATATGGGCGTAGCCTGGTGAGGGGAAGGTGAAGGTGAAGGGTGAAAGCCGCGGAAGTAACACACTACTGCCCCTCCTGATGGTAACGGCACAAACATTTTAAGTTTATTTATATTTCTGTATTTCCCAATATCAGTTTTTCCTGCATAGTATCTGTGTTTTTCGGGATATGACACCGTTAACTACAACACATCGCTACCGGGCGTGTTAATAAAAGCGCCTTCTTCTGCTTTAATGGATTTTTTGATATTTAATTGATTTAGCGTCAAATCATATTTATCAAAAATCGACATTACGCTCACCCTCATATTTTTAATAGAAACAGGCGAACCCATTTCCACGTCATAGATATTGGTCTCTGCCATCTTCCGCCCGTTAACCAAAATAGTTAAGCCTGAACCTATCGCCTCCATCAATGTTCCTTCGGTGATCAGCAAGCCGGCATCTTCACCCAGACCTATACCCAGCATACCGGGGTTACTCGCTACGGCATAAAGCAGGCGGCCTATGCGGCCGCGTTGTACAAAATGGGTATCAATTATAACCGAATCGATAAAACCGAGGCCGGCGGTCATCTGCACTTCTCCTTTTATCAGCGCTTTGTGGCTTTGCCCGCGGTAAATCATATTGGTTGATGCCGCTGCGGCACCTGCGGAAGTACCTGCAATCACAAAATTTTCGTTTTGGTAACGGGTTTTAAGGGTATTCAAAAATTCCGTCCCCCCAAAAATGGAGCTTAAACGTAACTGGTCGCCGCCGCTGAACATGACCACATCGGCTTTGCGGATACGATCAATATAGGCTTCATTTTTAGCATCCTCGCGGTTACGGATATCCAGTACCCCAACATTGGTAACATTCAGTTGCTTAAAGGACTCTATATATTCTATCCCAACCAGCTCCGGGATTTGTGAGGCCGTGGTTATGACTTCCACAACAGAATCAGCTTTTTTTGCCGATTCCGTAATAATGCGTTTGAGAATGCCCTGTTCGAAAAATTTAAGGTAATTGGGCTTTATAATATCTTCCTGGGTTCCCAGGTTTGTGCCCATATCAACCGCGCCGCCTATAATTACAAGTTTACCTTTGGGGATAGTCATCTTTTATCAATTTATTCAATTTTGAGTGGTGAGCAGTCAATGGTGAGTAGTCAATAGTGAGTTTGAGTTAAAAAAAACTCACCGTTGACCACTGACTACTCACACCTAACTACTCACCGCTCACCTCTCGCTATACAAATTAAGATAAAAAGCAGCACAAAGGCCGGGTTTTACAAATAATAATGCCGTTTTTGTGCAAAATTAACCAACTGTTAATATCTCGTTTTACATTAAGGCAGCCACTTTTCATTGATATAATGATAATACCCTGTTAATATCCACTTCATTTGCCGGAGAAAAATCAGGGGAATTCATGTACATCGTCAAGCTGTACAGCAATTGTCGTGCTTCAGGCCTTTTTTCCTGATCGGTGAGCATGTCGATATTGGAATAAATCTTTTCATTTTATGGCCGGTTAAATTGCCTTGTTTATTTTTATGCTAAAAAAGTCAATAATAAACACAAGCATCTCAAATAAAACCACAGGTACGCCATTTTAGAGGCTTCGCAATGTTTAATCGATCACGGCATCACCAGAAAATTAAAGTGCCTGACAGCCTGGTTTGATGTGACCAGAATATGGCCTGCTCTCAAACTGAAGTTGACATAATTACGCCCGGTTTAACGTTAATACAAAATAAAAAATAATCTTTTACCAGGCACCCGTTATTCTCATTTGGCTTTAATAAGTATAATTTTTGAGGGCCTCTTTTATCGCGGGGTTTTTAATGCTTTTAATAACTTTGACCAAACTTTCGGGTCTGAATTCTCTCCAGATTTTATTATAGTCTATTATGAAAAAAAAGAGGAAGTATTCTTTTACAAAAGGATTGGGATATTTGATAACAAAGTTTAACAGACTGTCGAAATTTTTCCGGGAATCCAGCGGGTAAAACTCTTCATGTGCTAAATGCCAAAAAAAAGTATAAAAAGTTTCTTCCATCCGATAGGTATAATTGGTGTCGGCAGGAATGAAATCTGTATTTTGGAATGCGGCGTGTACTTTTTCGGCAAATGGAGGGAGCTGCTTTTTGTAATTGGTGGCAAGTTCGGTTTCAAGAGCAACAGCATTTACTAAAAATTCAATATTATTTGTCCGTTTAATATAATCCGCGAAACTTTTATCATACCCGTATTTTTTTAAAAATGAATCGTACCAGGCATCCCTGAAAGCATAAGCCTTAACTAAATCAGCATACAGCGCTAATGAATTAGTCTGATATTTAACAATTCTCAGATCAGGAAAAATGTCCCCTTTAATTAACCTGGTACCGGTTGCAAAATTGGAGTAGGTATAGTTTTTTGCATTATTTCCCGTGGCTGATATTGTATCTTTAAAATCCTCATAGTCCCACACGATTAGCTTATACGTCAATTTAACATCGTCCCCGGGCGTAATTAAGACCGGCCGTTCGTTTATGAAAACAACCCCTGGTTTAGTATCCAGGTAATTTAGCAGATAATGTGTTTTATCTAAAATTGTTATTTTGAAATTATCCGGCTTTTTGAATTTAAAGAAAGGACGTCTTTCTATTTTTATAATTTTTGCATTTTGAAAGGTAATATCAACGGTAGCTGTGCTTTGTGCAAATACACAAAAGGGAAAAAACAGGATAAGGGAAAGAAAAAATAGTTTCATATAGTCTTTTGTGAAAAGCATTGGGTTTTTGATTCAGATTAAAACCCAATGCTTTGAATAGAGGAATAGCCCTTATAATTGGGACTATCCCATCAGAATTGATCACAGCATTGGCGTTTCGCCTGTGAATATTGATCTTTTTATAGCAGATCCATCACTAACACCAGAAATTACCGCTGGTGTCATTCATACATATATTATGTAAATTTGAATTATAGGTATATTGATTACAATTGCCAGAATATACATAATCCAATCCGCCGATTGTTCCAACACACATAATTGTGCCGCCTACCGGCTCACAGTAAACCGGACAAGGGTTGCCATTATTGCCGCCGGGGGTGCCATCGGCAACTTTACCAGCCACAATCATTCTCATTTGTTCTCTGGTAAGCTTTTGTTTGTCACTGATTGATTTTTTTTCATTTTGCTTAATGTTTAAGTTAAAAAAGTATTTAATTAGTTTATTGCGATACGCTTGTTTTATTGATATTACAACAAGTTCGATTTCAAGTTAAAGTTGTAAAAATAATCGATGCATAACAAATGTTTTTTTTTTATAAATTATTGCGGCACATCGACAGCCTTAGATAAGGCTGCGAATCTTAATGTTTCAGTTCAGTATTCTTTAATCGTTCGTTTTTTTTATTCACCCGGTGCTGATTTGCAGCCTTTGGATATTTATGGTTGAAATAAGCAAAGAAAAGGGCTTTTTTTATGGAAAAGTTTTATTAGATTGTTATTTGTTTATTTTAGAAGAAAATTACCCCCAAAATAAATTCGCAGAACGTTTATGAAAATTGAAAAAATACAAGTATTGCGCGGCCCAAACATCTGGAGTGTGAGCCGTAAGAAATTAATACAAATGCGCATTGACCTGGAGGACATGGAGCAGCGTCCATCCAATACCATTGCGGGGTTTTATGAGAGGATGGAAAAATTAATCCCGAGCCTGCACGATCACCGTTGCTCACCGGGTGTAAAGGGCGGTTTTTTTCAGCGTGTTGTTGCAGGTACCTGGATGGGGCATGTGATAGAGCATATTGCCCTTGAGATACAGTCCCTTGCGGGGATGGATACAGGTTTTGGCCGCACCCGCGAAACAAAAACACCCGGCGTTTATAACGTAGTGTTTACCTATTTAGAGGAAAAGGTGGGCGTTTTCGCCGCCGAAGCATCGGTTAGGATAGCTGAAGCTCTGATACGGGGAGAAGACTACGACCTGGAACATGATATTCAGCAAATGCGCGAAATTCGCGAAAATACCCGGCTGGGCCCAAGTACAGGCTCAATTGTTGAGGAAGCGATAGCAAGGGATATTCCCTGGATCAGGCTCAATAACCAGTCGCTGGTGCAGTTAGGTTACGGCAAAAACCAGGTACGTTTCCGCGCCACCATGACCGAAAA
The DNA here is from genome assembly GCA_044448725.1 of Sphingobacteriales bacterium. Taxonomy (GTDB): domain Bacteria; phylum Bacteroidota; class Bacteroidia; order Sphingobacteriales; family Sphingobacteriaceae; genus Mucilaginibacter. The sequence continues at coordinate 20,389 of JBIOHE010000008.1, forward strand.
AACCAGCTGCATTGCTGTTGACATTGCCAGCAATAAGGACGAAACAAAACGTTTGTTGCAGGAACAGGCCATCCCTGTTGCCAATGGCATAACAATTTCATCCCCCGAGGGCGTGGATGAAGCTATCAGAAGGGTTGGGTTCCCATTGGTATTTAAACCGCTGGATGGCAATCATGGGCGCGGTATTTCCATTAACATAAGAAACCGGGAAGATGCTGTTTCAGCCTATCAGTTTGCTGCCAATATATCCCGCAAGGTTATTGTTGAACGCTTTATAACCGGGTATGATTTCAGGGTACTGGTGATCGACAACAAAATGGTAGCAGCCGCCCTGCGCGACCCTGCGCATGTAAAAGGAGATGGCATATCAACCATAAAAGAACTGATTGATAAAGAAAATGAAGATCCGCGCCGCGGTTACGGGCACGAAAATGTACTAACGCTAATCAGCATTGACCGCGATACGCTCGACCTGCTGGAAAAGAAGGGATATACTATTGACACTGTCCCGGTGAAAGGCGAAAAAGTGTTTGTAAAATCAACGGCCAACCTGAGTACCGGGGGGACATCCGTTGATGTGACCGACCACGTACACCCGCAAAACATATTTATATGTGAGCGTATTTCAAAGATCATCGGTCTGGATATTTGCGGGATAGATATTATGGCCGAAAATTTAACAGAGCCGCTTACCGAAAATGGCGGCGTAGTGCTGGAGGTGAACGCTGCGCCCGGTTTCAGGATGCACATAGCGCCGAGCGAAGGACTGCCGCGAAATGTGGCGGGGCATGTGATAGATATGCTGTACCCTCCGGGAAAATCGGCCAGGATACCTATAATAGCGGTTACGGGCACCAATGGCAAAACCACCACCACCCGCCTGATAGCCCATATCGTAAAAAACAACGGCCACCGGGTGGGTTTCACCACTTCCGATGGTATTTACGTGCAGAACACCATGATGCTGAAAGGCGATACCACAGGCCCGGTAAGCTCCGAATTTATTTTAAAGGACCCAACGGTTGATTTTGCTGTACTGGAAACCGCCCGTGGCGGTATTTTGCGTGCAGGGCTTGGTTTTGGTTTTTGCGATATAGGCGTAGTGACCAATATACAGGAAGATCACCTGGGTTTGGCAGATATCCATACCCTGGATGACCTTAAACGGGTGAAAAATGTTGTGGTAGATTCTGTAAAAAAAGACGGCTGGGCTGTTTTGAATGCCGACAACGAGTATTGCGTGCAGATGGGTAAAAGCGCCGCATGCAGGGTGGCTTATTTTAGTCTGCATGATAATAACCCAATTATAAGGTCCCATTGTAAAAAAGGGGGCATCGCCTGTATTTATGAGAACGGTTTTATCACCATACAAAAAGGCGACTGGAAGATCAGGGTACAAAGGACTACCCTTATCCCCGTTACTTTTGGCGGAACGGTGCCCTTTATGATTGAGAACGTGTTAGCTGCGACACTTGCAACCTTCCTCTATGATTTTAAAACCGAGGATATTAAGATCTCACTGGAAACCTTTATCCCTTCTGCTGCGCAAACGCCGGGCAGGATGAACATCTTTAATTTCAGGGATTTCCGCTTTATGATCGACTTTGCGCATAACCCGGCCGGTTTCAGGGGGATAAAAGAATTTTTAAGCCATATTGAATCACCTTTAAAAATCGGCATCATCGCAGGTACAGGCGACAGGCGGGATGAAGACATCCGTGAGCTTGGCAAATTAGCCGCCGAAATGTTCGACTATATTATTTTACGCCAGGAAAAACACCTGCGCGGCCGTACCGCCGAAAATATAGTAGGTTTACTGGTAGAAGGAATACAATCCGTTAATCCCGATCAGCAATTTGAGGTCGTCCCAAAAGAGGTTGAAGCTATTAAACATTCCATGAGCCTTGCCCGGCCCGGCACCTTTATAGTGGCTTTAAGCGATGTAATTGATAACGCCATTGAAACCGTACAAAACTACCAGGAACAGGAAAGGAACGGTTTGTTTAATGTGTGATGTGAACTTTAGACTTGCGAAGTTTTCAAAACTTCGCAAGTCTTAGCGGATGTAAAAATCAATTCGTAAAATTCGCCTGAATTCGTGAAAATTCGTGCCTGTCTATTCGAAACTCACATTGCCATACGTGGAGTGGACGGTTATTTGCGCATCGCTGCCTGCTTTGCCATAATGGCCTTTATAGTTTTTAGTGGGACTGTAATGTTTGCTGCCGTCGGCAGGGGTTTTGCTGGTGATGGTCACTTTGTCGTCGTTATAGCTAAACCCGCCGTAAGTGGCGGTGATATCAAAGTCGAAGCTATCGTTGCCCGGCAGGCCCAGCGCAACCCCCGAATAAGAGGCATTCACATTCAGGTGTTTAAATGAAGAAGCCATTTCATCAATTTTAAAGCCCCCGACGTAAGAGAGATCAAAATCACCGTTACCTTTTAATTTCCCCAACTTAAACGAACCATAACTCAAATCAGCTTTAAGGTTATTACATTCCTCAATATCCACGCTGCCGTAGGAATAATCAAGGTGCGCGCCGTTAAGGGAGGCCACTTTGAGGCTCCCGTAGCTTCCTTCAATATCATCAGACGGATTGTTTAGGTTTTGCGCCAGTACACTGCCATAAGATGACCTGATCCTAACTTTACCATCCAGACCGGGCAATTCAATAGCGCCGTAGTTGTCTTCCACATTCAGGTCGTTTTTGGCAGGCATATATACGGTATAATTAATTTCAAGCTTATGCTTTTTATTGCCCCAGTTCCATATTTTCCATGAACTGTTACTACCAGGTTCGATGGAGGTCCTGAATGACACCAGGCCGCCTTCTTTGCTGTCTTTTATCTGCACGCCGTTCAATAGTTTTTGGGCATCTTCATCATCCGCGGCCTGTGCTTTTACCTGCACATCCACTTTAATTTCGTGCCTGTCCCAGGTGGTAACAGTGATTCTACCGTACTGGTTGCTGAGTTTTATTTTATCACCGGCGTCAAGCGGATAGCTTTTGGTATAGCTTTTATACTTTTCAATTGCTGCGCCGCTTTCATCTTCGTTATCCTCATCCTTGTTAGCATAATTATAGTCGAAGCTTTTCCCAAGATCCTTCAATGCCAGGCTGATTTGCGGCTCAATATTAAGATTGAGGTCTTTTGTAAAGTCGTTCAGTTGCAGATTAATTTTCGGAACAATATCCGTTACCTTAACCACAATATCATTAACCATGCTGGTAATATCCATATTCAGGTTAATATCCATGTTATCCATCTTTTGCCGGAAGGCCTTTTCATTAAAATGCTTTGGCTTTTCGGATGGGCGCATGGAGGCAGTATCCTGTGCAAAACAGGCGGCATTAAGGGCTAACAGCGCCATTAAAGCAAAAACGGCTGGTTTATATATTTTTAACATCGCTTTTAACATCATTTTGTTCTTCTTTTTTTGTGTTATTCATTTGTTCAACAACCTTTAGTTGCTGGCTGAGCACCTGGGTTTGTATCTCCAGGTTCCTGATCATCGCCCGTAAAACACGCTCCTGGTTGGGGCTTGTAGCCAGGTCGTTACTCATTTCTTTATAGGTGGAGTCCATTTCGGCTATTTCAGCATTAAACTCCTGGTACAATTGCGGGTTAGTTTTTGCGATTGATTTTAATTCGCTGCGTTTTGTTTCAATTTGTGAGGCATATTGAACCTGCTGCCGGGCATATAGCGGGTTAATGGCGGCCAGGTCAACACCTCTTTTTTCGTTCCGCAGGTACAAAACGAAACAAACGCCCATTACCACAATCACCGTTGCGGCCACGCGCAGCACAAAGCCCAATGAAAATGTTTTGGCCTGGCGCGTTTTTAGTTCCGTTTCCTGCGGAGGCAAATGCATTTCAATGCGCGCCCACAGATCTGCTGATGGTTCAAGGTCATCAAATTCCTCCCTGTTCATTTTTATGAAATCTTCCAATCGCTTGCTCATGATGGTATCCCTTTTCTTCTTAAATGCTCAACTAATTTTCTTTTTGCCCTTAAAAACTGCGTCCTCGAAGTATTCTCCGAAATATGTAATATCTGTCCTATTTCTTCGTGGTCGTAGCCTTCGAGCAGGTACAGCGATATTACTAACCTGTAGCCTTCGGGCAATTCCTTTATCGCCTCTTTTACAAGGGCCGCTTTATATTGTATTTCTTCGTCGTCTTCAGCGTCATCATCCGCAATGTTTTCCAGGGTCTCGCTTTCCAGTTCCACCAGTTCCAGTTTGCGCTTACGCAGCAGGTTAATGGAACGGTTAACCACAATTTGTTTAAGCCATAAACCAAAGGTAGTATCCTGCCTGAAATCTTTTACCTTGCTGAACGCATCCACGAAAGCTTCCTGCAATACGTCTTCAGCTTCGGCAATATTACCAACTATCCTGAAGGCAATGTTCAGCATCGCCCTGGAGTATAACCGGTACAACTCATAACAGGCTTTTTTACTGCCCTTTTTACACTCAACCACCAGGTCGTAGTGCTTGTCAACATATACTGCTTCCAAATTTTGATCAGCTTGCATGTTATATGACGCAGGGCTTTTTACAACGTTGCATGAAGATAGGGAATTTTGGAATCGGGCGGTTTAGTTTCGGAATTTATTGTAAAAAATCGTCAGAATCAGAATTTGCAGAATTAAAGAATTTTCAGGATGCTTATTTCCTGTTCTGTTAATTCAATAATTCTTCAATTCTGATTCTGACAACCTCATCCATTTTCACATAATTATGATATTTTTCAGCTTAAATTCCGTATTTTTGCAGCCTCTAAAATAAGAGGTCGAATATATAGATGTACAAGGAATATAAGCAGTTAAACTTATCTCAGACCGGCAAGGATATACTTGAGTTTTGGAAGAAGAACAACATCTTTGAAAAAAGCATCAGCACACGCCCGGCAAATAACCCCTATACTTTTTACGAGGGGCCGCCGTCTGCCAATGGTATGCCCGGCATTCACCATGTGATGGCGCGCGCCATAAAAGATATTTTTTGCCGCTATAAAACATTAAAAGGATACCAGGTAAAACGCAAAGGCGGCTGGGATACCCACGGCCTGCCTATTGAACTGGCCGTTGAAAAAGCCCTCGGTATAACCAAAGACGATATCGGCAAAAAGATTTCCGTTGAAGAGTATAACGACGCCTGCCGCAAAGAGGTAATGCGCTATACCGGTGTGTGGAACGATCTGACCGAAAAAATGGGCTACTGGGTTGATCTTGAAGACCCCTATATCACCTATAAAAACGAATATATTGAAACCCTTTGGTGGATACTGAAGGAACTTTATAATAAAGGCTGGCTGTACAAAGGTTATACCGTACAGCCATACTCGCCAAAATCAGGTACAGGATTAAGTTCGCATGAGCTGAACCAGCCGGGTACCTATAAAATGGTCAGGGATACTTCGATAGTGGCCCAGTTTCATTTAAAAAATGATCAGCAGCATCCTTTGATGCCCTTATTGTTTGAGGATGAAAATGAAGATACGGTAATACTGGCCTGGACAACTACGCCATGGACCTTACCAGCAAATTGCGCTTTAGCCGTTGGCGAGAAGATAGACTATGTAAAGATCCGTACCTATAACCCTTACACCTACGAACCTGTTAGCGTGGTGCTCGCCAAGGAACTCGTTGGTAAATATTTTAAGGCAGAAGGTGAAAACCCAACCCTGTTTCAGGAATATAAAGGCGGCGATAAAATTATCCCCTGGGAATTACGCGGAAGTTTTAAAGGCGTTGAGCTTTTAGGACTGCGCTATCACCAGCTGATGCCTTATATATCCAATGAAGAGCTGGAACAAAAAGCATTTCTTGTTATCCCTGCTGATTTTGTAACCACCGGGGATGGCACAGGCATAGTACATACCGCCTCTGTTTTTGGCGCCGACGACTTCAGGGCCTGTAAGGAAAACGGTGTGCCTTCGGTTATGGTGAAGGATGAAGCGGGTAAGGAAGTACCCCTCGTTAACAAGCAGGGTCGTTTTGTGGATGAGGTGACTGACTTTGCCGGGCTTTATGTAAAAGAAGAATATTATACCAAAGAAGAACGCGAAGCGCCCGGTTTTAAGGGTACTGATGTTTTAATTTCCATCAAATTAAAAACTGAAAACAAGGCCTTCGACGTTAAGAAATACGAGCACAGTTACCCGCACTCCTGGCGGACGGACGAACCGATATTATATTATCCGCTGGACAGCTGGTTCATCCGCACCACTGCAGTAAAAGATAAACTGGTGGAACTGAATAAAACCATCAACTGGAAACCGGAATCAACCGGCACAGGCCGTTTCGGCAACTGGCTGGAAAATTTGGTGGACTGGAACCTTTCGCGTTCCCGTTTCTGGGGTACACCGCTGCCGATATGGCGCGAGGAAAACGGAACAGAGGAAAAATGCATCGGGTCAATTGCGGACTTAATAACGGAAATAGAAAAGTCAAAAGACGCCGGTTTAATGCCTGCAGATTTTACTATTGACGACCTGCACCGCCCTTACGTTGATGAAATTGTGCTGGTTTCGGCATCCGGCAAGCCGATGTACCGCGAGCCCGACCTGATTGACGTTTGGTTCGACAGCGGCGCTATGCCTTATGCGCAATGGCATTTCCCATTTGAAAATAAAGCGCAGTTTGCCAGCGCCTATCCTGCTGATTTTATAGCAGAAGGCGTTGACCAAACCCGCGGCTGGTTTTTCACCCTGCACGCCATCGCGGTAATGCTGAGCGAGGCCAGCGAGGAAGTTAAAGCGGTAAATACCCTTGTCGGGAACAAAGGCGTTGCATTTAAAAATGTGGTATCGAACGGTTTGGTGCTCGATAAAAACGGCAACAAAATGTCCAAACGATTGGGCAATGCGGCCGATCCTTTCGAAATTATTACAAAATACGGCTCCGATGCGGCCCGCTGGTATATGATCAGCAATGCCGCGCCATGGGATAACCTTAAGTTTAATGAAGATGGAATAGACGAGGTGCGCCGCAAATTTTTCGGCACGCTTTACAATACCTATACTTTCTTTGTGTTGTATGCCAACCTTGATAAATTTACTTACAGCGAAGCAGAAATAGCCATCGGTGACCGCCCCGAGATTGATCAGTGGATCATTTCCCTGCTCAATACGTTAAGTAAAGAGGTTGATGCATTTTATGCCGATTTTGAACCAACCAAAGCAGCCCGCGCCATTCAGGATTTTGTAGATGCACATTTAAGCAACTGGTTTGTACGCCTGAGCCGGCGCCGTTTCTGGAGGTCGGATAATTCAAACGATAAACTATCGGCTTATCAAACTTTATATACCTGCCTGGTATCTATCGCCAAGTTGATGTCACCCATTGCGCCGTTTTTTGCAGACCGTTTGTACACCGACCTGAACAATGTAACCCATAAAGAAACGTTTGAATCGGTACACCTTGCTTATTTCCCTGATTATAACAATGAACTGGTAAATCCGGCGTTGGAAGAACGTATGCAAATGGCGCAGGATATATCATCACTGGTGTTATCCCTCCGCAAAAAGGTTGGGGTCAACGTAAGGCAGCCATTGAGCAAGATCTTATTGCCGATACTGGATAAGAATTTTGAAAACCAGGTTGAACAGGTTAAAGACCTTATATTATCCGAAACCAATATAAAAGGCATCGAATATATTACCGATACTGCCGGTTTTATCAAAAAGAAGATAAAACCCAATTTTAAGGTATTGGGTGCAAAGGTCGGCAAAGATATGAAGGCTGTTGCCGAAGCTATCGGTAACCTGTCGCAGGAAGATATTGCCAAATTGGAAAACGAAGGCAGTATTCAACTCACCACTCACTACTCTCTGCTCACCAGCGACGTTGAGATCATCGCCGAGGATGTGCCCGGATGGCAGGTGGCTAACCTGGGAAAACTAACGGTGGCTTTAGATGTTACCATTACGGATGAATTGAAACAGGAAGGTATTTCGCGCGAGTTGGTTAACCGCATACAAAATATGCGCAAAACGTTGGGTTTTGAAGTTACCGACCGGATTAAGGTATGGGTAAAATGTCCCGGATTTATTGGGGAAGCAGTAAATAATAATTTATCTTATATTTGCGCCGAAATTTTGGCGGAAAGTGTACTGTTTGATAATGAGCTGAATAATGGGGAATTATCCCTTATAGATGGACACGAAATTTTGATTGCTATTAGTAAAATTTAAATGAAACAAGAAAACGAAAAAACCAGGTATTCTGAATCAGATCTGCAGGAATTTAAAGGTCTCTTAATGGATAAGCTGCGTAGTGCCAAAGAAGAACTAAATTCCCTTGCCACCTCTTTAAGCTCACCTAACGCTAACGGAACTGATGATACTGCCGGTACTTATAAAACACTGGAAGACGGATCGGCTACACTTGAGAAAGAACAGATAAACCAACTGGCCGCACGTCAGAAAAAGTTTATTGAGCAGCTTGAAGCAGCTTTGGTACGTATTGAAAACAAAACTTATGGTATTTGCCGCGAAACCGGTAAACTGATACCAAAGGAACGTTTACGCGCTGTACCGCATACAACGTTAAGCATGGAAGCAAAACTTAAGCAGTAAATGAAAGCCGCTTATATAAAACCTTTTCTTTTAGCTGCTTTAATCATCCTTGTTGACCAGGTAATAAAAACCTGGGTACGTACGCACATGGATTTTAACCAGGAGATCCATTTCTTAGGAAGTCATGGTATGTTGCGCTATACCGAAAATAACGGCATGGCCTTCGGCTGGGAAATAGGCGGCGAGGGAGGTAAGCTTACGCTGACGCTTTTTCGCATAATCGCCGTTTTAGGCATTGGCTACGGTCTTGTTTATTTAATAAAACACAAATATCACAGGGGTCTTATTACCTGCGTGGCGCTTATTTTTGCCGGCGCATTGGGCAATATTATCGACTCTACCTTTTACGGCCTGGTTTACCAGCACGGGCATTTGTTTGAAGGCCGGGTAGTTGATATGTTTTATTTCCCCCTAATACGCACTACCTATCCTTCCTGGTTCCCGGTTTGGCACGGACAATCCTTTGAGTTCTTTCAACCTATTTTCAACCTTGCCGATGCGTCTATATCGATAGGCGTTATTGCGATACTACTCTTCCAAAAACGTTATTTCAAACACGAACACCCCGAAGTTAGCAGCACTAACAGCGAGGTTGTGGAGGAATAACGGGGACGTCATTGGTCATTGGTCATTTTTTCAAGTCTCTCCGCCAATGGGCGGAGGAGATTATTCACATTATTATTTGTTTTTTAACGGTGTGAATGAAGGCTTCGCCGTTTAGTTGGGGGCTAGTGTTAGGTCATTGGCACTTGATTCCTGGTTCCTGGCTCTTGGCTCTCAGTTCTTCACCCCGCAAAGCAATACGAGCATCCATGTTCCTGCGCCCGGCCGACGGCCCATATACCTGAGGGCACCACCTGTATGTTCGGCAATAAAGCGGCCAGCCATTCTTTTTTAATAGCATCGGCATCTTGTTTCGTTTGCATGGCAATGCTGGCACAGTGTACTGTTATGGCCACATCGCATACGCAAAACATAACGCCGCTTGCCTGCAATTCATTAATGCCAATAAGTACTTCGCCTATTCCCGGTATTTTAAATGTTCCGGGTTTGGGTTCCCAAAATGCATTTTGAGCAGCCGGGGCTTTGGTCGCGTCATCGTTGATCTTAAATATTTCACCGAATTTATATTTTTCCCAAATCTGACTTCCGAAAGCAAAGGGTATCGCGCTGTGGCGTAATATCACTACAATACCGCATTCATTTTCGGGGGTACCTGTTTTTCCGTTGGTCATTAAAAACACTCTGGGCCATGCAAAAGGCAGTACGCCGTTGGGCTGCGTAACGTCAAACGCGATGCGGTGTTTCCCTTTTACCTGTTTAAACCACTCATCTGCATCCGAAACATCGGATACGCTGTTAGCTCCGGCAGATAACTGAAATGGCGCAGCAAGCATCCCTGTGCTTAATACGGCAGCTCCTGTTGCAAATTGTTTCAAAAAAGTACGGCGCTGACTTAACGGTGTTTGGTTGTTCTTTTTCATAACAGTGAAATTTAGTTTGGTAAAAGGTATATCAAGCATCATTTAAAATTACAATTGTTTTTTTAGATTTACAAAAAGGGTTGGTTGCAACGGGCAGGTCGCCTTTAATATAACCAAGGGAATCGTGGCAAGCGGAAAAAACAGGGGCGACTACAAGGTATCGTAACTCGCGTGAACAACAGGGCAACCACAAGGGATTGTGGCAAGCGTGAACAACAGGGGCGACCACAAGGGATCGCCCCTACCAAATAAACCGATTTTTTTTTAAATATCGTAAAATGATAAAATAATCAGTAGGGGCG